>JBDLUL010000071.1:0-8461 GCA_039805345.1 Bacteroidota bacterium
TATTTACCTCTGCTAAAATTTCGCAATTAGCCCTTTTACCGCAAGGTAAAGTGGAAGCTGCGAAACGTGCAGAAGCCATGGTTGCGCAGATGGATGAAGAAGGTTTCGGTGCTTGTTCAAACACAGGTGCTTGTGAGGCGGAATGTCCAAAAGGCATTTCATTAGAGAATATTGCACGCATGAATCGTGAATTCTTCTCTGCTACATTTTCTTCGAAGTAATTTTTCATTTGATAGCCCCTGAATGCAATTTCAGGGGCTTTTTACGCCCTTGTTTTTAGAACCCACCCATTCCAAGTCCAATCAAAAATCAACAGCGCTCGGCTGGATCGAAGTTGTTTGTGGCTCCATGTTTTCTGGTAAAACGGAAGAACTTATTCGCCGACTCAAGCGTGCAAAAATAGCTCAATTGCGCGTTGAAATTTTCAAACCGGCCTCGGATACGCGTTACCACGACGAAGACATCGTTTCGCATAATCAAAATTCCATTCGCTCAACCCCAGTGTTGAGTGCCAGTGAAATTCTCCTACTTGCGGGTGATTGCGATGTCGTAGGTTTAGATGAAGTCCAGTTTTTTGACGATTCGATTGTAGAGGTAGTCGATACCTTAGCGAATCAAGGAAAACGTGTCATCATCGCAGGGTTGGATATGGACTTCAAAGGAAATCCCTTTGGCCCGATGCCTAAACTCATGGCCATCGCTGAATATGTAACCAAAGTCCATGCCGTTTGCGTACAATGTGGTGCAGTAGCGCATTACTCCTACCGGATCGTTGACAAGGAAGAAACGGTCCTGTTAGGGGAAACTGAATCCTATCAAGCACGCTGTAGAGCTTGCTTTCATGCCGATATCTAATCATGCCGAAGGATCCACATTTCAAAAAGGTATTCCAACGAATCAAGGCAAAAAAGCCACGTGATTTGGACATGCAATTTGAAAAAGCGCACGAACAGGTTTTCGAAAATCTGGATTGTTTGACTTGCGGAAACTGTTGCAAAACAACCAGTCCCATGTGGAATGAGACGGACATCCAGCGTGTAGCGCATTTATTAAAAATGAAGGTAGCGCAATTTTTGGACGAATACCTGATTCAAGATTCTGATGGCGATTGGGTTTATCCTGCCGCCCCTTGTCCCTTCCTTACCCTCGAAGATAATACCTGCCAAATTTACGAACACCGCCCAAAGGCGTGTCGAGAATACCCCCACACCGACCGCAAAAACATGTTGGGCATCATGAATCTTACCCAAAAGAATGCAGTCATCTGCCCAGGCGTTGCGCAAATCATGGAAAAATTGGAAAGAATCTACAATTGAGCCACTTTTCATTTGAAATTCACGGCAAAATTCGACAAATTCGTAATTCAATCAATACATGTTTATGGCAGCAGCAGAATATTTAGGAATTGACGTAGGAGGTACCGGCGTTAAAATGGGAATCGTTCATTCCGATACCGGCCAAATCAATAACTTTCAAAGTTATGATACCGCTACATGGCGTGAATCACACCATTTCTTAGATCGTTTAGCTGATGCGATTGCTTTGCAGTTATACCAACATAAAAATGTCAAAAAAATAGGCATCGGCCTTCCGGGTATTCTTACGAAGAACCGCCGTACTTTGATTGAAATCACAGCCATTCCCGAAATTGATGGGGCACCCATGATTGATATGCTGGAAAAACGCTTTCCAGAACATGAATTTTTCATGGAAAACGATGCCAACGCTGCTGCTTTGGGAGAATTTTATTTCTCGCCGGAAAAAAATACGATGCCGGAAGATTTTGTTTTCATAACCCTGGGAACGGGAGTTGGCGGTGCTGCTATCATCGACCGTAAAATTTTCTTAGGTGGGGATGGTAACGCCATGGAGCCAGGACACGTCCCATCGAAAAATGGAAAAGTTTTAGAACGGAACGTAGGCAAGAAAGAATTATTACAATTAGCGACCGAAATGCGTGCCAATTACACAGGCCAAACCGTATTAGCGGACGATGGTACGATCTCGACAACAGCTTTGGTTGTTGCAGCAGAAGAAGGTGATGCATTAGCATTAGCAATATGGGATGAAGTAGGAAGCTTACTTGGCGATATGTTGGTATCTCTAATCCGTATTCTTGATATCAAAAACATTTTTATCGGTGGTGGATTATCGGCTTCTTATGACTTCATTTTGCCGAGCATGGAACGACAATTAAACTACTGGTTGACCCCTGCCTACTTAGAAAAATTAAATATTAAGAAAGCTTTATTAGGTAATGATGCAGGACTTTTAGGAGCAGCATCTCTCTGTTTTTAATTGAAAACAGGCTAGACCACACAAGTTTTTTACCAAAAGAATTATTATTATTACAATTAATACTTTTAAAGTGCAAAATGGAATAAAATTTGTTTGATATTCTAACTTTTAATTCTAATCTTTGCATCGTTTTTGAACCCCAAAATATTTATAAAATGTCAGATATTGCAGAAAAAGTAAAAAGCATCATCGTTGAGAAGTTAGGTGTAGAAGCATCAGAAGTTACAACTGAAGCGTCTTTCACAAACGATTTGGGAGCTGACTCCTTAGACACGGTAGAATTGATCATGGAATTTGAAAAAGAATTCAATGTTTCTATCCCAGATGACCAAGCTGAAAACATCCAAACAGTAGGCCAAGCAGTTGCTTACTTGGAAGAAAACGCAAAGTAATCGAATCACACGATCATAATGATGTCAATTAGTACCTGGTAATTCCTAAGGATCTATCCTCAGTTGAACCCTTGACTAATTGACATTTTTTATTTTTACAAAGTCTATTAAATTAACACATGGAGTTAAAACGCGTAGTTGTAACGGGCCTAGGAGCTCTTACACCGATTGGAAACACAGTTGATACCTTTTGGGAAGGATTAGCCGCAGGTAAAAGCGGTTGTGCTCCCATCACAAGATTTGATGCTGAAAAATTCAAAACACGCTTTGCTTGTGAGCTAAAAGACTTTAAAGTAGAAGATTACATCAATACCAAAGAGGCCCGCAAAATGGATCCTTTTACGCAGTATGCGGTTGTTGCTTCTGATGAAGCGATCGCTGATGCGGGTTTTGATATGGAGAAATTAAACCTGAACAAGGTTGGAGTTATTTGGGGATCTGGAATCGGCGGACTGAAAACATTCGAAGATGAAATGATCTATTTTGGTAAAGGAGATGGAACGCCTAAAATCAATCCATTCTTTATTCCAAAAATGATTGCAGATTCAAGTTCTGGACAAATTTCCATTCGTAATGGTTTCCGTGGACCGAACTACGTAACGGTTTCCGCTTGTTCATCCGCAAACAATGCGATCATTGATGCATTCAATTACATTCGTACAGGTCGTGTACATGTTTGTATTACAGGTGGATCGGAAGCTCCAGTAACCATTGCATCGGTTGGTGGATTTACTGCCATGCACGCCATGTCGACACGTAACGACGATCCAACTACCGCTTCTCGTCCTTACGACGTGGACCGTGATGGTTTTGTTGTAGGTGAAGGTGCAGGCGCATTAGTATTGGAAGAATACGAGCACGCAAAAGCACGCGGCGCAAAAATTTATGCTGAATTAATTGGTGGCGGTTTCTCATCCGATGCATACCACATTACGGCCCCACATCCCGATGGATATGGAGCTTTATTGTCGATGCAAGACGCTTTAGAAGATGCCCAAATTAAACCTGAGGAGGTTGATTATATCAATACCCATGGAACATCAACACCGATTGGTGATCCACAAGAAATTAAAGCCATCGTTGATTGCTTCGGAGAACATGCTTATAAAATGGCCATTTCTTCTACGAAATCAATGACAGGTCACTTATTAGGTGGTGCAGGGGCTGTAGAAGCTGTCGCATCTGTACTTGCCATTAAAAATCAATTTGTACCTCCTACGATCAACGTATTCAACCGTGATCCAGAAATTGATCAACGTATTGACTTAACAGAAAACGTAGGTAAAGCACGTAAAATTGATGTTGCATTAAGCAATGGCTTCGGTTTTGGCGGCCACAATGCAACTGTCATCTTTAGAAAAATTTAATTTATGAAGTTATTTTCTCCGTTGACCTGGTTCGGCTTACATTCCCAAGATGAACGCGAGAAACACCTTTATAAATCTGTCAAACACCTTATAGGGGCTAATCCGTCTAATCTTGAATTATACCGATTAGCCTTTTTGCATGCTTCCGCATCGCGTGAATCTGCTTCAAAGTCATACAAAGAATCTAACGAACGCTTGGAATTCCTTGGCGACTCCGTCTTGGGGATGATCACCGCAGCCTATTTGTTCCGAAAATTCCCTTTTAAAGATGAGGGATTCTTAACCGAAATACGTTCTCGTATGGTCAGTCGGGAATCACTTAACGTACTCGGAAGAAAATTAGGCCTCGAGGAGGTCATTGAATATGAAAGCCAACGGAAGACATCGCTTTCACGATCAAGCATGTATGGAGACGCTTTGGAAGCATTTATAGGTGCGGTCTATTTAGACAAAGGATTTGGTTTTACCCAAAAATTTATCACGCAAAAGATACTTACCCAATATTTCGATTTAGACACCGTCGTTCAGAATAACCCGAACTTCAAATCTATACTCATCGAATGGGCACAGAAAGAAGGAAAGAAAGTACAATTCACACTGGACGAAGAAGGTGTGCACCACGATAAAGAATTTACGGCATTTGTACTCCTAGAAAACGAAAAAATTGCCGAAGGTAAAGGTTATTCCAAGAAAAAAGCTGAGCAAAATGCGGCTATGAAAGCTTGCGAAGCGCTAAAAATCAATCAATAAGCGTATGAAACCGAACATTTTCTTACATTACTGGAACCAACAAGGTCAAACCCTAAGTTTTCAAGAAGTACTTTCGCTCGATTGTGACCCGATGATTCTTGCAACGATTCAAGCAGAATTAATGGAACAATTAACAAGCGAAGCGATTGTGGAGAAGTTGCCCAACTTTGATTGGTCAAATCTGCGTATGCAAGAAAAATGGAATTCAATCGCACAAACACTTTTGATGCAAGTTCAATTGCCCGAGCAAATTTGGCTAGATTGGATTCAAGCCCTAGGAGGCCAAAATGAAGTGACTTATCCCGAAGTACCAAGTTTCGCAGATCTACTAAACGCAGAAGTATTCTTTGAGCGCCCATCCGATTCCTTGGAAGATTTACCAGAGGAGGAAGAAAAAGAAGAGGAAGTAGAGGTAGAACAAGCTTTAGAAGTAGCCCTTAGTCCAATCATTGAAATCGAAGAAAATGACCTTCAAGCAGTGACTTGGGAGGATTCCGAACTTGAATTAGCGCCCCAAACGTCACCTGATTATTTTGAGGTATCTCATGAACTTCCTGACCTGAGTGAATTAAGTCCAGAAGCAGATAAAACGCAAAGCATTCAAGAAATGTTAGCGGATTCAAAAGAAGAAAAAGTACTCGATACCATTCAAGTAGACGACCATTCCTTGAAGAACTTGGTTGCCAATCAAATGACTTCTTCACTTGCTGAAAGTATTTCTTTATTTCAACGACTGAATTTCATTCAAGAATTATTTGATGGAAATGCTGAACAGTTCAGCCAATTCATCGAATTTATTGATTTTGAAGCAAGCCCATCCAATTGGAAAAGTGCAATTGCAGAACGCTATGACTTACCAGAATCCTCCGCTTCACAGGAGTTAATGTTACTCATCGAACGAAAATTCAGTTAACTGATTTTCATTATCAGTTTTCTCCTCCCTAAAGAACATTGCATGAGCTAGTTTCAAGAAAAAAAACTTGAAACAGCTCATTTTTATTTGTTGGCTCCTCCCCTTTCTGATTTCCGCCCAACAATCCGCTGAACTGACCGAGGAAAAACAAGGGATACTCACCTATTACCAGCAAAATCCAATTGATATTAACGAGGCAACTACAGCAGAGTTATTGGCAATGGGTGTTTTACAAAACCAACAAATAGCGTCTTTTATTGAACATCGTAAACGAATTGGTAAATTCATATCCTTATATGAATTACAAACAATCCCTGGTTGGGATATTCCTACACTTCGGGATATTCAATCATTATTCACTTGTAGAATAAATTCACCGCGCTGGCATAAAGCAGAAAACATCAAGCAACAACTCATCTTGCGCATCGAAAATACGTTGGAGCAAAAAAACGGATTTTCTGCTCCCACGACAAGAAGTAAAGTTCGGTTTACAGGAAACCCTTACAACACCCTACTTCGTTATCGTGGTACATGGAATAGCCACCTGCGGGTAGGCATCTTAAGTTCAAAAGATGCGGGAGAACAACATTACAATGATTTTACTAGTGCTTTTGTTGAGGTAAAAGACACGAGAGGCAACTTTAAATTGATTCTAGGCGACTTTATTAACCAATGGGGCCAAGGATTGGTGCAATCAGGTTCTTTTTCCTTAGGCAAAAGCTATGAAAGTATTCGGGCTACACAAAAGTTCCATGGGGGTGCCATGGTTTATACCTCTTCTGGCGAGTCTGAATTTTACCGCGGCATAAATCTACAAACAACGTTCCGCCGACTTCAAGTACAGGGCTATTTTTCCAGACGGAAAAAAGACCTCATACTATCAAAAGACAGTACCTATTTCCGATCCTTCCAATTCGATGGTTTACACCGTACACCAACCGAAATAGGCCAGCAAAATCGACTCAAGGAATACGCCACAGGAATTAATTTGCGCTATCGAGGAAAACAGACGGAATGGTCAGTTGCACAGACAATTACGCGGTGGAATTTCGCCTTTCAACCGAGCAATCCCTTAGATTGGCGAGGAAATGCACTTATAAATACATCAGTCAGTTATATCAGTCATTTGGGAAATGTTCGACTTTCTGGTGAAGTAGCTCACGCCGCTCCCAAAGCCTGGGCATCGATTCACGCTATGTCGTGGGCCATTAATAAAAAAACAGATGTTTCTGGAATTATACGCATGTACGAGGCAGGTTATTTCAGCCCTATGTCAAATGCCATCAGTGAGAGTTCAAACAATAAAAATGAATGGGGTTTATTCCTTGGCCATCAGTACCAACGATCGAAATATCAACGTATTTCGAGTTACATCGATTTATTTCAGTTCCCCAAGGCTAGTTCCAGTCAATGGGCTTCGGAACAGCTGGGCTGGGAACTATTAAGCCGATTTCAATGGGACAGAAGAAAGTCGGGGCAATATTTTGCCCAATTAAAATGGACGCACAAAAACAGAACAAATTCAAATTCGTCCCATAAACAGTTGCAAGCAAGCATCGACTGGAACAGGAATTTACATCGAATCGGATGGCATGGTCGAATTATGTGGTCGCATATACAATCGAATGATCAAAACGAATCGGGCTACCTATGGCTCAATGACTTCGAGTACCACATGAAAAGATTCAACGTAAAAATGCGTACCGCATGGATTTGGTCGGGGAGTTATGACACCCGCCTCTATGCCTATGAACCCAGTTTACCCTTCTCATTTCTACTGCCAGCCTATTATGACCCCAGTACACGCAACCTCTGCTTAATTGAATATAAAGGACTAAAACAAGTATCCATAGCCCTGAAAATTGCAAGAACCGACTACTTCCAAAAAGAGGTAATCGGTTCAGGGCTAGATGCTATATCCGCATCACATAAAACAGACATTGGGCTACAAATAGCCTATATTCCTTAAACGATCGCTTCGCGAACTTTCAATAATTTCGCTAATAAACCTTCCAGTTGATCTAAAGGAAGCATGTTCGCTCCATCGGATTTAGCTATAGATGGATTAGGATGTGTTTCGATAAATAAACCGTCCGCACCTACAGCAATCGCAGCTTTCGCAATCGTTTCGATCAAAGCTGGTTGTCCGCCCGTAACCCCGCTTCCTTGATTAGGACGCTGCAACGAATGTGTACAATCCATGATGACAGGGACTCCAAAGTTTGCCATTTCAGGAAGATTACGGTAGTCAACAACTAAATCACCATATCCAAATGAATTGCCACGGTCCGTCAAATAAACCTGTGCTTGCGGATTTTCATGCATAACCTTCTCAACGGCGAACTTCATCGATGCACCCGACATAAATTGCCCTTTCTTAATATTAACCGCTTTGCCTGTTTGCGCTGCAGCCGCTAATAAGTCGGTCTGCCGACAAAGAAAAGCCGGAATCTGCAAAACATCCACATAGGCAGCAGCCATTGCCGCTTCAGCACTCTCATGAATATCTGTTACGGTAGGTAAGTTATAATGAGCACCCACCTCTTTCAATATTTCCAAAGCCTTGATATCACCAATTCCTGTAAATGAATCGATTTTCGTCCGATTGGCTTTGCGATACGAGCCCTTGAAAATGAAGGGGATTCCCATCGATTTGGTGATACCGTCTATGCGCTCAGCAATTTCGAAGGCTAAGTCCCGACTTTCGATGGCACAACTACCAGCCATCAAGAAGAACGGCC
>JBDLUL010000072.1:0-18551 GCA_039805345.1 Bacteroidota bacterium
CCATCCGTACTTCGTTGCCAAACGTAAGATGTCTGACCAGTCAATCCTCCCGCCACAATTTTTTGGCTTAATGAATTGGTGACAAAACTATAATTTGAGATTGTATTTTGAATGGATGCCCCAGTGTAAGTAACGGCAACTGTCGTTCGAGGGCTACTGTAACAACCTGCCGGGCTTACGGCCATCGCATAATAATTGGTCGGCATCGGATTGCTTGAACGAGGCAAACTTCCTAAAACGGGTGTTACAAATGTATTGCCCGTGCCCAAGGTAGCACCTCCTAGGTTTTGCCAAATAATCGTACCTGTTGACGAAGCTGCACTTATCGTCGCCGTTCCTGCTTTACAGATAGATGCTCCTGTTGAACTCGTAATGGTAGGCAAGTCAATGATTGTACTTGTTACGGCAGTTCGTGGACTCTCACAATAAACCGTATTGGCTGTTGAGAATGCCGCAGCATAGCGCGTGGTATTGGCTGATAGGGAAAGAGACGTTGATAAGCTTGCTGTGATTAAGGATCCATTGGTTGCTGCATCGTACCAACGAATATTATTTCCCCCGTTAGAAGGAACAGCGCTAAATGTCGCCGTTGAATTTTTGCAAACAGTCGAACCTGTTACAGAGTTAACAGACGGAGTATTTAATACGGTGATAATCGCTTCCCTACGTGAGGTGCTTGTGCCAAAACAGCTCGTAGCCGAAACATAGAAACTTGTATTCGCAGAAACGACCGGCGATACAAATGTACTCCCTGTTCCTAAAGATGATCCTCCAGTACTGGTCGAATACCAATTATACGTAATTCCGTTAATGGAGTTTGCTGAAATCGTAACAGAGCCCGCATCACAACGCGTTAAGTTCGTAGCAGAACTTGCTAAGGTTGGCGTAGCCGGGACTGCCGTTAAAACAGTTGCACTAACTAAGGTTCGAGAAGCTGATTTACAGCTAAGTGTCCCTATCGCCTCAGCATAGTAATTTGTTGTACTACTGATACTTGGTGTAGCAAACGTTGAATTCCCAGACAAAAGTGTTCCACCGGTAGAAGCATTATACCAATTGATCGAAGCGCCTGCTGAAGCGGTCGCCGACAAGGTAACTGAACCGGTACCACAACGTTCACCTGCCACGACCGCATCAACGGTAGGTAAGCTCAAAACTGTAACTAAACGAGGGGCGGTGAAGTAATAATTATTCGCATCCCCAGGATTATTTACTCCACGACGGAACCAGGTCGTTTGCGTTAGAGATGGTGAAGTATAGGTTAATGCTGTTGCACTTGGAATATCGGTAAAATTAATTCCATCAGTTGATTTTTGCCATTTATAGGTAAGCGTCCCTCCGGTATAACTAGCCGCCGAAGTAGACGAGAATGCCACAGGTGTTGCCCCGCTACAAATGGTTTGATCATTGTAAATGGAACCAGCCTCATTCGTCATATTGCGGTAGACATCAATATTTCCACCTGCTTGGCTAGCCACAATATCGCGTTTATTATCACCATCCACATCGGTTACTTCCAATTGATGATACACCCTATTAGCTGTCGTAGCAACGAGTACTTCCGAATAAAAGTTGATCGTGCCTACCGATGACGAATTTTCGAAATAAGCAATCTTGGTTGCAAAACCCGATGTCGTTGAATAGTCAGATACGACGATATCAGGCTTGCTGTCGCCGTTCATATCACCAATCGCCAACATATATGTATTAACCAAATCTGGCGTTGCAAAAGTAACTGGATCTGCAAAAGACAGCGTACCCGTAGTAGAATAGGTATTTCTAATGACCGAAATCTGTTTGGCAGTGCTATTGGTATAAACGATATCGAGTCGCCCATCGTCATCAAAATCAACAATTTTAACGGAATTGATGATCCCGCTACTGCCATTTGGTCGGATAAATGTATTATTGTATTTAATGTTATCAAGGGTTAAAGAACCCGGATTTGTTATGTTATTGAGGATATTAATTGAGCTACCTCCAACAACGATATCAATTTTTCCATCACCATTTAGATCAGCCCGATCAGCCGTATACATGGGCCCAACCAATAAAAAGTCCGTACATGACTTACAAGAAATGGCATTGGATGATTTTCCGGTTACCGAGGTGAAGGTATTTCCGGATGACGTATTTTGCGTTAAGTAATATCCGGATTGGTAAGAGAATCCAAGGTTAGGATCAAAAATAGATTGGCCATTTAAGCCAAATATATCCAACTTCCCGTCGTTATTCATATCCAATGGAATCATCGCTGCGTCCACAAAATAGTCGCCATTGCTTGCTTTGATGCTTCGGTAGGATCCCATGGAAATCGACCCACTCGTACTCGAGTTCATGTTGGCAAATGCTCCCGTCGCCGTAAGACCATTACTGGTGGCTAAGTCAATTTTACCATCATTATTCAAGTCCGCTGCCATGACAGACTTGGAGGCATTGGGGAAATAGGTTTCTGTTACGCCAGTTACCGCTGAAACCGCCGCGAAGGTGCTCGAATTAACAACGCCTGAAGTAGCTGTATTTCGTAAAACTTGTGGCACTCCGGCAGTTGAATAGGAGGCGATATCTGGTTTTCCGTCTTGATCGATGTCGACAATAGAAAAACGCTGCGAAGGATTTCCCGCCAGTGGAATCGTGAAGGTAATCGGTGATAAAAACGAAGTATTCGCTAGAGGAGAATACTTAGCACCCGATATAATCGAGTTAACAGGCAAAAACTTCAGCTGAGAATAGGCCGACAAGTTGGTCGCCGTATTGACAACAGAGAAATGATCAAACTTTGCGCGCGCGGGAATCGTAATGGTAATGGAAGTAGAAGTCGCAGCCGTAATCGTACATTTTGAACCGCCAAGGTACACAATATTATGTGCGGCATCATCACCAAAAAACTGGCCATTTAAGGTCACCGAACTCCCTACAGACCCGTTTGTCGCAGAAATCGAAGAAATCAAAGGAGCGGCAACGTAGCTTACGGCCACCTCATCAATCGCTAAATTACCTCCATTGTAGCCCCCAAAAGTATAGGTTGGCGTAGGGCAATAGATATTGTATCCACCTAAACTAAATGTGGTAGAGGGAAGGCTTGAATTAGTTAATATGGTTAAGTCTTGGGTCCCTTGGCCAGAGACTATTGTCGCATATTGGCTATCAATGCGCCAGTTGATCAGGTAATTGGCCGCTGTACCCGTAAAATTCATGCGATACGTATAGGTCGTATTCGGCTGTACAAGCTGATTATTATTTGCATCTCGAACCACATTACTTCCTGTAGCGACAACGTTCACTGCGGTAGGAAGCGTACAGATAGGGGGATTTTGGATGTAATAATTTTGATCTAAAGCAGCCCACTCAAAAACGACGCGGTAGGTAGAACCTGGTTTTAAATTATATCCTCCATATAGCAAATATGTCGTATTTCGATCGCTCTGGAGCGGGTTACTATTCGTGTAGGTCTGCCAAGCACTTTGATTCTGCAAAAAAGTAGTGAAAGCCGTTGTATTTGACCGATAAAAATCACCCCCGGTTGGCAAATATTGTAAATCGGTTATGGGCATAAATAATACACGCGGCGGAAATGATGATCCATCTGGGTTTTTCCACTTAAATGATAATTGGATCGAAGTAGCATTCGAAGGAACAACGATGTCCTTATACATGTACACAATAGAACTTCCTGCTTGCGGACTTGTTATCGCTTGTGTATTCGCGTTATTAGAAATGTAGGCGCCGCTTGAACCTGCGGATTTAACCGCAGAACCCACCTGCCATTGATTGGCTTGGATACCATTCAAAAATGTCCAACCATGCGCCCCCTCGAACCCACCATCGGTTGTTGGATTGATGATGTAATTAACCGATTGAGCAAAAGTTTGTTGATGAAGAGTGCCTAATACAAAAAAAAGGACGAGCAGACGCGTAAATCGAAGTGTCATGTGTAAATAATAGAACATTGGATTATTCCCATACAAAGGTCAATTTTTTGCATTTCATAACCCTATTTTTAACCCGTGTACATGTCCTAGTTTTAAAAATTCGGACAGCTAAATCGATTAATACCGACAATTCTGATAACTTTGTGTTGTTCTAAAAATACCTTTTTAAAGACATCCATGTTCTTATTTAATGCCCTTTTAAGCTTATTTATATCCGTTATTCTCGTTTTGTTTAACTGGAAGGAAAATAAAAACACCATTTATTTGGGTGTATTTTTATTCATTATTTCCATATACAGCCTAACGCACTATTTCTCCGTTTTTGGAGATTCTCCCTTTTGGTTAGCCATTTTTTATGGGCATTTTTCACCCTTTATGCTTTTGGCTGGCCCACTATTGTATTTTTATGTTCGAGGAATAATTCGAGATACCTACATCCTTAAACCGCTCGACTTTCTGCATTTCATCCCTGCAGTCATCGTTTTTATTGGAAATATCCCCTATTATTTTACCCCGTTTTCAGTCAAAGTGGATTTGGCACAGCGGATTTTGGATGACATGGACCAACTGAAAGTTGTGGGCGTAAATTTCATTTTTCCAATATCGGTCAACTACATCATGCGCGTGACATCGTTAATGATCTATACATTGATTAGTTATTACCGTGTTTGGAAATACCGTCCCGACGTCAAAAAATCCATCCCAACCCAGCAGTATTTATTGACCTACCGCTGGTTAAACATGTTTTTCATAACCCTCATCATTTTGTTGGTTGCGTTCGCCTTGATTACGGCGGACTTCATTCAAAAAACGCCCAAAGAGACTTATGGTGCGTTGGATTTGGTTCACAACCTGGGTGGAATCATGTTTCTACTGTTGTCGGTAAGCTTATTAATTTTCCCCCAAATTCTGTACGGATTTCCGGTCTATCAGGATATGCCCGAGCTGCGCAAAACAAAAACACCAGCCATTGTTAACCCAAAAAACCCTGTTGAAGTTAAAGAGGATGAGGAAGAGGATGAAGAAAACCCCTTTATTGAATTACGCGACCAAATCAATGCCTATTTGGCCGACGAGAAACCCTACTTGAACCCGGATTTTTCGATAAGCGATATGGCGGCAGCACTGAAAGTACCCCAGCACCACATTTCGTATTGTTTGCGGGTTCTTTTCAAACAGAGTTTTCCCAAATTAAAAACCATGTTGCGCATTCAATATGCCCAACAACTCATGAATTCGTCCGAATTTGAGCACCTCAGCATTGAGGGCATAGGCCAAATGGCTGGTTTCAGTTCAAGATCAAGCTTCTATTCTGCGTTTCAAGCAGAAATCGGCTGCTCGCCAGGGGAATACCTGGAAAGGAAGTAAGAGTGAGTTAAGAATGAAGAGTTAATAGTTAAGAGGTTTCTACTCCCAAAGACCGACGAAATATAACCCTAGGCTTTAGCCTAGGGATCCCCAGACTGAAGTCTGGGGCTATAAAGAAAACCCTTCGACATATTTCCCTCCGAACATCGGACTAAAATTTATAACCCTAGGCTTTAGCCTAGGGATCCCCAGACTAAAGTCTGGGGCTATAAAGAAAACCCTTCAGACATATTTCCCTCCGAACATCGGACTAAAATTTATAACCCTAGGCTTTAGCCTAGGGATCCCCAGACTGAAGTCTGGGGCTATAAAGAGAGCCCTCCGTACATATTTCCCTCCGAACATCGGACTAAAATTTATAACCCTAGGCTTTAGCCTAGGGATCCCCAGACTGAAGTCTGGGGCTATAAAGAAAACCCTTCGACATATTTTCCTCCGAACATCGGACTAAAATTTATAACCCTAGGCTTTAGCCTTGGGATCCCCAGACTGAAGTCTGGGGCTATAAAGAAAACCCTTCGACATATTTCCCTCCGGATTGACCATTTTCCACTAGCGACTGATGACTAGTGACTGACCACTGAAAACTGACCACTGACGACTAAAGTATCGAAAACTCTACCCGCCGGTTTTGCGCTCTTCCCTCCTCCATATCATTCGATACCTTTGGTTTCTTCGACCCATAGCCTTTCGACTGAATTCTGCCGGACGGAATTCCCGCATTCAACAAATAAATCTTCACCGCATCCGCACGCGCTTGCGACAAAGCGTCATTAATTAAGTCGGTACCCGTATTATCCGTATGTCCACTAATCTCGATTCGCAAGGCGACATTATCCAACATCACCTGAACCATGCGACGTAACTCCGGCTCAGACTCCGGCGTCAAGGTTGCCTTATTCAACTCAAAAAACAAGTTGTTCACCGTCACCGTACTACCCTTAGCAATAGGCGCCATGGCTAAATCACGCCCATCCAATTCCAAATACCGGCCCCGCATTTGGCTTAAATCCAAATGCAACGAACTCGGCAAAAAGCCATTCGCCTTCGCCGTGATCCCATAGTTTATGCCATAGGGCAACACCAATTTATATTCGCCCGTACTAGGATCCGGTGTCGCCTGACCGATAATCTTACCCGTCTTCAAATCCTCATAACTCACCGCGGCCCCCACAGGAACCTTCCCAGAAGCATCATTCACCTTGCCCGAGAGCAAAACCACAGCCTCCGAATTCTCCGATGACGCAATCCGTGGACTTGATTTCACATCTTGCTGGATAATCGGCTTCTCCTCCGCTAGCACAGGGACATCGGGTTCAGGCTCGATGGCCAACCGATAAATATCCTTTTTGCCCGTTTCGGAACTAGATAAAAAATAGGCAAAATCTCCTTTGGCGGCCAAGGTATAATACGCATCGTAATTCGCTGAATTAACCGGCGGACCGATGTTAATAGGCTTCCGCCACGACGTCCACCCATTCCCCAAACGCTTCGTCATGTAAATATCCTGAGAGCCCTGTCCACCCGGACGGTCCGACGAGAAATACATCGTACGACCATCCGCCGCCAAAAATGGCGTGGTTTCCGAAAATTCCGTATTGATGCCGTCTCCTAAATTATCCGGCCTCGACCAGCCTGAATCGCCCAACAAGCTGACATAAATATCATCGCGATCGCTATTCTTATTCTCCGCAAAGGCTAATAACAAAGCCTTTCCATCCATGGATAAATAGGCATATTCATTCTTTCCACGACTCAACTTCTCGTATCCCGGAATGATGATTTTCTCCGGTATCGACCAGCCGCCTACTTGCTTTTTGGACAAGGAAAAACCGCGGGATTCATACACCCCGTTGATGTAGGCCCCCTTCAACAATATGGTTTGACCATCCGGGGAAATCGACAAAATCGTATTGTATTGATCCCGATTTAATACATCAGGCATTCGCCTAGCCGTACTCCAAACATCCCCCACGCGTTCACTGTACCAAATATCTTGAGAACCCGAAACAGTCTCTGAACCCTGCGTTCCAAAACGATTAGAGGGATGATTCTTCCGACCAAAATACAGGGTCTTTCCATCCGGCGCCATCACCGGATTCAGTTCCGCAAATTCGCTATTCACCGCCGAACCCAAATTCTCAGGCTTTTTTTGCCCAAAACCCAGGTTAGACACCAATAAAATCACGCAAATTATCCGCGATAAATCCATTTTTTCTCCATTTTCTCCGGCTCGTAGCCCATGATGTAATCGACCAACGCCTCTGCATTTGACTCCACCTGCAAGGCTTCTAGATTAGGGGATTTCAAAAATCCTTCGTCGACCATATGTTGCAACTGCGCCATTAAATGATCGTAATAGCCATTCGTATTGAGCACAGAAATGGGCATTTGGTGTAAATCCAATTGCTTCCAAGTCAACATTTCAAACAACTCATCCAAGGTCCCAAATCCCCCTGGCAAAGCGATAACACCATCGGCTAATTCAGCCATTTTTTGTTTCCGACTGTGCATCGTCTCCGTCACATAGCATTCCTGAATGCCCGTATGCTTCACCTCCCAAGGCTCCATAAATGAAGGAATCACCCCAATCACATGGCCTCCTAAACGTAAATATTCATCCGCCAAAACACCCATGATGCCCACACTCCCAGCACCAAATATCAATTTGCAATCGTATTTCTTAAAAGCCTGCATCAATGCTTTTGCCTCTGCTTCGTAAATCGGATTATGACCTTTAGATGAGCCGCAATAAACTAAAATCGTCTTAGACATGAATAATTTGTTTTATCGCATCTGTTAGATGCTTATAGGTAAACGAAAAATTTAACTCCTTTTGTATTTTCTCCGAGGAAACAAAATTGCCGCCAGTCACCAAAACAGCCATTTCCCCAAGCACCAAACGCAAGGCCCAGGCCGGAACTTTGGGCCACCAAACCGGTCGGTGATAGGCCGCAGCAATTTGCTTCGTCATTTCCGCATGCGTCACCGGAAAAGGTGCCACCGCATTATAAACCCCATGTGCGTGCTCATCCGTCAAGGCACATGCAAACATCTTCACCAAATCCTGCACATGAATCCAAGATTGGCCTTGGGTTCCCCTACCTAAAATTACACCCGCAAACCAACGAATCGGTCGGGCCAACACCGGAAATATCCCACCCTTAGCACCCAAAACAAGTCCTATGCGCAATTTCACTACACGCAAACCTTGGATTTCATCTACCGCATTTTCCCAAGCGACCGTACAAGTACTTAAAAAATCATGGCCGGAAGGCGTTGTTTCCGTACATAGGACATCCCCAGAATCTGCCCCATAATAACCTATCGCTGAAGCTGATACAAATGTATGAACTTGGTGTTTTCGGGTTTTTAAGGCGTCTTCCAAAAGCTTGGTTGAGGCCACACGCGAATGAATTAATTCCTTTTTACGTACCTCCGACCAGCGTTTATCCGCAATCCCGGCTCCCGCCAAATGCACAATCGCATCGATGTTATCCAAGGCATCTGCTGCCAGAAAACCTTTGTCGATATCCCAGCCACCCTGACGAGATAAAATACGTGATTGGTGACCCAGTACATGTAAATATGCCTGTAGTTCTTGCCCAATAAAACCCGTTCCGCCGGTGATGAGTATGCGCATTAATTTCCTTTTTTAATCGCTTGATAGATTATTTCATTAATGCCCGTGCGAATATTAGCATCCGATATTTTGCTATTATTACGTGTTGGATAAACCCGATTCGATAGGAATACATAAACCAAATCCTGCGTCGGATCCACCCAAGTATACGTACCCGTAAAACCCGAATGCCCAAAGCTTGCACCACTCGCAGATGCCGCAGCCGAAATACCGGGCTTCTTGCGATCAGGCTTATCGAAACCGACACCCCGACGGGAATTTTCTTCCACAGAAAGCGGATAAGCAGTCCATTGTTTAACTGTCTTTTCTTCTAAAAATTGTTGGCCGCCATAGTAACCATTTTGCAAATACATCTGCATCAATTTCGCGAGGTCATTGGCATTCCCAAACAAGCCCGCATGCCCACTGATTCCATCCAATAATGCCGCACCTTCGTCATGCACTTTGCCATGAATTAAGGTCTTACGGAACAAAGAATCATATTCGGTTGGGACGATGCGCGCCGTCGGAAAATACTTCTCCGCTTGGTAGACCAAGGTGCTGGCACCTAGCGGTTTATAGAACGTTTCAGAAAGGTAATTCGTCCATGTTTTACCCGTAATACGGGGTGCGATTTGAGGTAATAAATAGTAAGACAAATCCGAATACACATATTCCTTTTTCTCCCGAAGTGCGGAATTTTTAATCGCATCCGTTAGTTGTGCACTGGTGCTACGATGCGCCCAAAGGTTCGGTGCGACTTGAATCGGATATTCTTCCGAGGAGGCATAGGAAAGCGTTCTAGGTTTCCAGCGTGTCACTTCTGACTTAATGTCTACACACGAATCCCAAAGATTTTTCTGCGAACGAATGATTTTTTTTGATGCGCTCCTCTCCTGCATTTTTGGTTAAATATTTCTCCAAGAAGGAGTATTGCAAATCGTTTTTCGCATAACGCTGATTGAACTTTTTACTGTGCACAATCATGTCGGTGCTATCGATGTAATCTTGCCAAAAAGGAATCCATGCGCGTAATTTGGCTTGGTGAGTCAAGACATCCAAGTATTTCAAGTCCTTCTTATTGCTTTGCGCAAATTCAGGAATCAGTTCCCCCATGGTGGTTTCCAAGGAGAATTTACCTTGATCCTGCCACTTCATCAGGGCCGGAACAGAGGTGGAAATTTTCGTAATCGATGCTAAATCGAAGATGTCCGACTTTTTCAACGGCTCTTTCGATTCATAGGTTTGGGAGCCAAAAGCCTTGTGGTAAATCACCTTGCCTTCTTTGGCAATCAACACCACGACACCCGGAGCACCTTTGATATCGATGGCTTTTTGTGCCAAAGAATCCACATGCTTGTTTAAATACGTGCTTGAAATACCAACCGCCTCCGGCAGCACATTGTATTGCAAACGACCTAAACTCGGAGTCAATATCCCCATCCCCGCAGGATAATCTGTAGAAGCACTCACCGGCATTTTTCCTTCCCCTGCGATACCGCCAAATATCAATGAAGCCGCGGCTTCTTGTTGGGCTACCCCATCTTGATACGTCAATACCAACCCTCCCAAATTCTTCAGGTTCTCAAAAGACTTCAAGGTGAATGGGTTTGCGAAATACGACAAGATGGTTTTCGGTGTGGCAAAGCGCTTGACTAAGGCTTGAATTTGGGCTTTGATTGCATAATTATTGACCGGTCGGTAAGAAATTCCATGCAAGCCCATTAAAACAACGTCGTAATTTTTCAAAGCATTTTCTACCTTGACGATGCTTGAATCGGCACTCAATTCATCCAAATAGAAATGCTCCATTTCGACATAATTTTGAGCTAATTTCTGGAATTCAGTCGGGAAAACACCCCCATAATTTGCCTTTCCAATCGCCAACGTGGCAATTTTCAAGGTGTCTAAACGACGCAGCGGAATTAAATCGAAGGGGTTTTTTAATACCGTCGCCGATTTCTCTGCAAGCGTGCGTTTAAGTAAATCGGCCTGTAGAGGGTTCAGATCCTCGATGAGGTTTTTTATTTCAATAGGCTGGTAGCGATCTAATCCCGCCCAAGCTTTGGCATTCAGAATTCGGCGAACGCGCTTATCCAGTTCCGCTTCCGTGATTTCGCCTTCCATCAAGGCCTTTTTGATGGCATTAAACGCGGCTGGAACATCGACAAAGGTTTCCAGAATGTCATTGCCGGCAAGGAATGCTTTGACATTTGCTTGGCCTTCTGGGAACATTTTGGTCGCCCCTTTCATGTCCATGGCATCCGTAAATACCAGGCCTTCAAATTTCAGTGAGTCGCGCAACAAGCCTGTCACAATGGGCTTCGACATGGTCGACGCCAACATCGCTGTGGTATCTAAGGCAGGAATGTTTAAGTGGCCAACCATGACCCCTTGTAAACCTTTGTTGATGAGCGCTCGATAAGGAAAAAGTTCCAAGGAATCTAGTCGATTTCGGCTATGAGTCAACACGGGAATGTCATAATGGGAGTCTACACCCGTATCACCATGCCCAGGAAAATGTTTGGCAGAGGTTATAATTCCGCCCTTTTGTAGGCCCCGCATGTAGGCCAAAGACTTGTCCGTCACCGCTTCTCGATTTTCCCCAAAAGAGCGGAAGTTAATGACCGGATTGTTGGGATTGTTATTCACGTCGACCACAGGAGCGTAATTGATATGCACGCCCATGCGCTTACATTGTTGGGCGATTTGGAAGCCCATTTTCTCGATCAATGCGTCGTTGCCTTGAATCGCCCCGAGCGTCATTTGGTAGGGATATCTAACGGTTGAATCGAGGCGCATATTCAGTCCCCATTCAAGGTCCATGCCAATGAACATCGGAACCTTGGACATTGCTTGAAGTTTATTGACTAAGCGCGCTTGATTCGTTGGGTAGCCAGCAAACAACACAAATCCACCTACGTGGTATTTGCGAACGATTTCGTAGAGCCGGGTCGTGTCGTATGTGGGGTTTGAATTCCCCCGCGGCATCAAGACTTGGCCAATTTTTTGGTCGACCGACAAGCTTTTCATGACTGAATCTACCCATTTGGATTTGGTATGGGGGAACAGGTCGGTTTGGCTATATGCGGATTTGCCTGCGGAGATAAATAACAAGGCAAGGAGAATGCGTTTGATCATGTGTAAAAAGAGGTAATGGATTGTGAAAATACGGAATCTTTGGGATTTTTTTGCTTGGATTTTCGTAAGCGGGAAAGGAATTGTATTTTTGGAGCTTAATTAGATGAACGTATGAGAAAAAAAATTGTTGCTGGAAACTGGAAAATGAATAAGACGGCTGCTGAGGCATTCGTGTTGGCTACTGAAGTAGCGCAATTAGTGAAGTCGGACGTACCGGCGGACGTACAAGTGATTATGGCGACGCCAGCTTTGTATTTGACAGGTGTTTCTCAGGTTGTTGAGGGCATTGAAAATTTAGCTGTTGCGGCACAAAACTGCCACGAAAAAGCATCAGGAGCGTATACAGGCGAGATTTCGGCGGTGCAATTGGCATCAGCTGCGATTCCTTACGTATTGATTGGTCACTCGGAGCGTCGCGAATATTTCGCGGAGTCGAATGAGCAATTGGCTGCCAAAGTGGATGCGGCATTAGCGAATGGGATTACACCTATTTTCTGTTGTGGTGAGAGTTTACAATTGCGTGAAGGTGGTGAATTTTTAGCTTATGTGGCGGATCAATTAACGGCCAGTTTATTTCACTTATCGGCGGAAGAGTTTGGCAAAGTGGTGATTGCATATGAGCCTATTTGGGCGATTGGAACGGGTTTAACTGCATCAGCTGGCCAGGCACAAGAAATGCACGCACATTTGCGCGTTCATATTGCAGCTAAATACGGCGCAAGCGTAGCAGATGATTGCTCGATTTTATATGGTGGGTCTTGTAATGCGAAAAACGCACAAGAGATTTTCGCGGGTCCCGATGTGGATGGCGGATTGATCGGAGGCGCGTCGTTGATCGCAGCGGATTTCATTACGATTGCGAAATCGTTTTAATTGGTGTGTTGGCGGGTAAACGCTGCCGGGGTCTTCAGACCCCGGCAGCGTTACTCCCCGAACGCTTTATATTCGAAAAAAGTATATCAATATGTTGGTAATCGCATTTGACGCGGATGATACATTGTGGGTGAATGAACCCTATTTTCGTGAGAGCGAAGAGGCATTTGCTGCGCTGTTTGAAGCGCACTTGCCGCTACATCAAACCCAACAAGAATTATTCAAAACTGAGATGGATAACTTGGCACTCTATGGCTATGGAGTAAAGGGGTTTATGTTATCCATGATCGAGACTGCCATTCGAATTACGGGTGGTCATCTATCGGCCGAAGGGACCCATCAAATCCTGGAAATCGGCAAAGAGCTACTCGATAGACCGATTGAAATTCTTCCACATGTGGAAACTGTCTTAGAAGCTCTTTCTACAAAATACCGCCTCGTTGTAGCTACAAAGGGTGATTTGCTCGATCAGGAGCGAAAGTTAAAGAAATCGGGCTTAGCTAAATACTTCCATCATATTGAGATTATGTCGGACAAGAAGTCGGCAGATTACGAGAAATTAATCCGTCATTTAGATATTGCTCCTGGGCAATTTATGATGATTGGCAACTCGTTAAAATCGGACATTTTACCGGTATTAGGGCTAGGCGGACATGGGGTTCACATTCCATTTCATACAACCTGGGCGCACGAAATGGTGAGCCATCCTGTGGAGCATATAAACTTTCGTGAGATTGAAGATTTAGACGAGATTCTCTCGTTTTTATAAAATCAAATTAATAGAAAAAGGGATTAGGCGGTTTATCAACAAAGTGATAAGCGTAGGGATAAAATTGTCCATTAGGTATTCTAATGGCGGAAAATTATCAGTTTGTTAAGCAGAAAGGTTTTTCTGGGAAGTGGAAGTGAAAAGGTGACGCTGCCGGGGTCTGCGACCCCGGCAGCGTCTACCCACTAACGACCACGACAATGCTATATTGTCCAATAAACTTATTTAAACGCCTTCTGCGACCACTTCTTTTACCGCAGGCACCATTCGGGTCATAAGCGTCTCAATCCCCGCTTTAAGCGTCATTTGAGACGAAGGACATCCTGAACAAGAACCTTGTAATAAAACCTTCATCTGGCCAGTCGATTCATCGAATGAATGAAAGGTAATTGCACCGCCGTCCGACTCGACAGCAGGTTTCACATATTCCTCTAAAACTTGCTTGATTTGGGTGATAATCTCAGAATCCGAAGATTCACCTTCCGCCGCAAATTCCGAAGCCGGTAACGAGAAAACAGGCTGTTTCTCGGCGAAATATTTCTTTAGGTATTGCTTAATCCCGAACAATTCATCTTCCCAAGCGGCATTTTCCGTTTTGGTCAATGTGATAAAATTGTTTGTAATGAAGACCCGGCGCACAAATTCAAAGCCAAATAAAGCGACTGCTAAAGGGGAATTTTTCTCTTTGGTCAATCCATCTGCCGGTTGGGTATAGTCAAACGACATGCCCTCGGGCAATAATTCCACATTAAAAACGAATTTCATCGAATGTGGATTGGGCGTAGATTCTGTATAAATGGTAACTGTTGAGGTAAGCATAAAGTGGAGTTATAGTCCCTAAACAGCCAAACGGGCCCTAAGGTTTCGCAAAATAAAAAAAACCTGACACTTTCGTATCAGGTTTTCTCATAAATCTACAGTTGATTATTCAGCTGCAGCTTCTTTTTTCTTTGCTGGAGCTTTTTTCGCTTTTGGAGCTGCTTCTACCGCAACCTCTGCTACTGGAGCCGCCTCCACTGCTGGAGCTGCTTTTTTCGCTGGAGCTTTCTTCGCTACAGGCGCCGCTGGTGCTGCCGCTGCCACTGCTGGCAATACGTGCACAAATGAACGACCTTTAAATCCTTTTTTGAATGCTACTACACCATCCGCTAATGCAAATAATGTATGATCTTTTCCAAGACCTACATTTTCACCTGGGTTGTGCGCTGTTCCACGTTGACGAACGATGATGTTCCCCGCGATAACTGCTTGGCCTCCAAATAACTTAACGCCTAAGCGTTTACTATGTGACTCGCGCCCGTTTTTCGACGATCCGGCGCCTTTCTTATGTGCCATGTTTTTTTATTTTATGCGTATAAAACGCTAATGTTCAATTATTTAACTGAGATACCTTCGATTAACACTTGCGTCAAATCTTGACGGTGTCCATTCATTTTTTGGTAAGACTTTCTACGTTTCTTTTTGAATACCAAAACCTTCTCGCCACGAACGTGTGCTACGATTTTAGCTTGAACAGTCGCACCAGCTACTGTGGGTGCTCCTACGGAAATCTTTCCGTCATTGTCAACAAGTAATACCTTGTCGATAACCAGTGCAGCGCCTACCGATCCCGCCAAACGGTGGGTGTATACGGTACGGTCTTTTTCTACTTTAAATTGCTGCCCGGCAATTTCTACGATTGCGTACATGTTAGATGTATTTAAGTGAAACAATCCCACGAGGCCAGGTCGTTACCTTTACAAAGCCTTTTAAATGGGGTCGCAAATATAAAAAGTATTTAGAACAAAGGCAAACCCTAGTCGTAAATAAATTCTCCGTACGTACTTTTTATTGTCAATTTCTTGACTGGAGCCGCCTCCACGCGCCCCACAACCTGAGCCGGAATACCAAATGACTCCGAAATCTGAATAATCTCCTCCGCAAATTCAGGCGCCACATAAATCTCCATCCGGTGACCCATATTAAACACCTTATACATTTCCTGAAAGCTCGTACCGCTCTCTTTTTGAATCAAATCAAATAGCGATGGAATCGGAAATAAATTATCCTTAATCACATGTACACCCTCCACAAAGTGCATCACTTTGGTCTGCGCTCCACCCGAACAATGCACCATACCATGAATCTGTGCACGCATAGCGCCCAGAATTGCCTTAATAACCGGCGCATAGGTCCGCGTTGGCGACAAAATTAATTGGCCTACATTTAAAGGCGTACCCGGTACAGCTTCTGTTAAGGAACGGGAACCCGAATACACTAAATCGGAAGGAACCGATGGATCAAAACTCTCCGGATATTTGCCAGCTAGGTAATTGCCCAACACGTCATGGCGCGCGGAAGTTAAGCCATTGCTGCCCATTCCTCCATTATACGTCTTTTCATAGGTCGCCTGGCCATCTGAAGCTAGGCCAATAATCACATCGCCGGCCTGAATGTTGCCATTCGAAATCACATCGGAACGTTTCATTCGACCAATTACCGTACTGTCGACAATAATCGTACGGACCAAATCTCCCACATCAGCCGTTTCGCCACCGGTACTGTATATGCCTAAACCGTTTTCACGCAACATCTCTAACACCTCTTCGGTCCCATTGATAATCTCCGCAATCACTTCACCTGGAATCAAATTTTTATTCCGACCGATCGTGCTCGAAAGCAACATTTGATCCGTCGCCCCCACACAAATCAAATCATCCGTATTCATCACGACCGCATCTTGTGCAATCCCTCTCCACACCGAAATGTCCCCTGTTTCTTTCCAATACAAATAGGCCAAAGACGACTTTGTCCCCGCTCCATCCGCATGCATGATGTTGCAAAAATCCGCATCTCCACCCAAAACATCCGGAGATATTTTGCAGAAAGCCTGCGGAAATAAGCCCTTATCTAGCTTAGCAATGGCCTTATGAACATCTTCTTTAGAAGCCGAAACTCCCCGTTGCATGTAGCGATCGGTTGACATAATTACGCTTGATTTAATTGAGCAAATTCTTTGGCAAAATACGTCAGGATTACCTGCGCACCCGCCCGTTTAATTGATAATAAACTTTCCAACATCGCCTTTTCGCCGTCCAACCAGCCATTTTGAGCCGCCGCTTTGATCATGGCGTATTCGCCAGAAACATTGTAGGCGGCAATCGGTAAGTGACTATTTTCGCGCAACAAGGCAATGATATCTAAATAGGCCAAAGCAGGCTTGACCATGAGAAAATCCGCACCTTCTGCCTCATCTAATTCCAATTCAATTAACGCTTCCCGACGATTCGCAGGGTTCATTTGATAGGTTTTTTTGTCGCCAAATTTAGGTGCCGACTCCAAGGCATCCCGGAACGGGCCATAAAAAGCAGACGCATATTTAGCTGTGTACGCCATGATGCCCACATTCGAGAATCCGGCTCCATCTAAGGCTTCGCGCAAATAACCTACCCGACCATCCATCATGTCTGATGGACCGATTAAACGCGAGCCTGCTTGCGCTTGCGCAATGGCCATTTTGGCTAAAACCGGCAAGGTTTCATCGTTTAAGATTTGACCATCTTGCACGATTCCGTCATGCCCATCCGAACTATATGGGTCCATAGCCACATCGGTCAATAAAGATATTTCTGGGAAACGGCTCGAAACCGCATGAATCGCGTCTAAATACAAAGAGCCTTTTCGATGACTTTCCGAAGCGATTGAGTCCTTTAACGACTCCTCTACTTGTGGAAATAAGGCGAATGAACGAATGCCTAAGGAGACACATGTATCGATTTCCTTCAACAATAAGTCCGTCGAATAACGAAAGATGCCCGGCATGGAGGAAATTTCCGTTTGGATTCCTGAACCAGCCTGAACAAATAGTGGGAATAACATGTCCTTCACCGACAGGCGAGTCTCCTCAACCATATCACGAATGACAGCACTTTGACGATTTCTACGGGGCCTTTGTAGCATAACGATGAATTTAAGCGACAAAGGTAGGAATTTATTGCGGCAGTTTGGACAGGATTTCGCTTAATTTCAGCTGTACTTCATGGAGCGCAGCGGCCTGTTCGGCAAATTCCCCTCGCGTCACAAAACCATAAGCTGGAATGGCAGCCTCGGCGACTTGCGCGACCGTTTCGTCTCTTAGAAAATCAATTAGGTCTACCTGAAGCACCGTGGCAATTTGGCCCAAACGATAGAGCGTTAACTCCGTTTTACCCCGTTCGATTTTGGAATAGGCTGACATCGTAATGCCCATCTGCATCGCCATAAATTCTTGACTAAGGTCTTGTAACTGGCGAAATTTGCGAATCCGCATCGAATATTCTTTCATGGAGGTAAATATCAAAAACATATAGGCTATACCGTTCACACAATTTAGCCATATTAGTTCCTATTTCGCCCTAAATATGCTGATTTCGACTGTTTGCAACCTGGAATGCAGCTAATGAAGCCGAATTTTTAATCTCTAAACGCATCGGAGATTCCTCAAATTCCAAGCCTACAAATGACATCAAGTCACCTATTCGTTTAGCTAATGGTTCATTGCCTTCCACCCAGACTCGCCAAAAGTCACTTAACGATGCTTCGTATACTTTTTCTACCAACGCATAAAAATCGGTCCGCGTGTACCCATTCTTGAATTCCGACTTCATGGCTAGCAGCACATCGCGCAAAGATCGCTGGTGATTGAATTTTTGGCGAATCATCAAATCCAAAGCTAACGCCACCAGTGCTCCCTTGAAATAAATGGACACACGTTTCCCCGGCAAGGCCTGGCCGTACCCATCCAGCCATAAGTCAATCGAACTTTCGATCAACGATTGTTTGGAATCGCCATCCCGTTCAAAATGTAATTTCAAATTGCCCAAAAGCA
>JBDLUL010000073.1:0-3405 GCA_039805345.1 Bacteroidota bacterium
CGATATTCGAATGTTTGTAAGTCAAGACTTAAAATAACAGTCTTGCCACCTTCTTTGGTCTTCTTGTAAAATCCTTGACCCGTTTTATCGCCGAGCCATTTATTTTCCATTAATTTTTGAAGCATGTTGGGCAATTCGAAAATCGAAATGCTTTCATCGTTTGACAATGCTTGCTTCAAATTATTCGCTACATGAACCGTAGTATCTAAACCCACGACATCGGATAAGCGGAAGGTTCCCGATTTCGGTCGGCCAACAACTTTCGAGGTTAGTTTGTCTACTTGCTCAACGGTCAATCCTAATTCTTCGACCACTTTCATGGTTTGCATCATCGAATAAACCCCGATACGATTCGCGATAAAGGCTGGCGTGTCTTTACACAAGACGGTCGTTTTGCCTAGTTGCGTTTCACCAAATTGTAAGAGAAATTGGATGATCTTCGCGTCCGTTTGGGGAGTTGGGATAATCTCCAATAAACGCAAGTAGCGTGGCGGATTGAAAAAGTGCGTGCCGCAGAAGTGGTTTTGGAAATCCTCTGAACGCCCTTCAGACATTAAATGAATCGGAATCCCTGAGGTATTCGAAGTAATTAAGGTTCCTGGCTTGCGGAATTGCTCGACGCGGTCATAAAGTGATTTTTTAATCGCTAAATTTTCCACGACAACTTCCATGATCCAGTCGGCCTGTCCAATCTCCGAAAGATTATCATCGAAGTTGCCCAGTTTGATGTTTTTGGCAAAGCCGCTGCTGTAAAGCGAGGCGGGCTTTGCCTGTATAGTTTGTTGAAATGCCGTATTGACGATCCGGTTTTTCACGGATGGGTGCTCCAGGCTTAAGCCTTTTGCTTGTTCCTCTGCATTCAGTTCTTTGGGAGCAATGTCCAAAAGCAATACCTGAACGCCTATGTTTGCGAAATGACAGGCGATGCGAGAGCCCATAATTCCAGAGCCAAGGATGGCTACGCGTTTAATGGAACGATTCATGTTAATAATTTTGAGGTGTTTTTTAGACTTGATTGTTGAGGTATTTAGGCTCACCTAAGTCTAACGCAGTAAATATAAAGAAAAAACAAAATGTTATGCAAGCATACTAAATAAAATATCAGTAAAAATCCCCCTGGGTTCGCCAGGGGGATTAAAATAATCAAAGAATTGATTTTATGATGCGTAACTCGAAGTGGGTTCGCATGCACAAACCAAGTTTCGGTCACCAAATGCTGAATCAATACGTGATACCGCTGGCCAGAATTTATTGGCTTTCACATACGGAAGCGGGAATACTGCCTCCTCGCGTGTGTAGGCCTTATCCCAGTCGGCAACCAACACACGACTTTGGGTGTGCGGTGCATTCTTCAATAAGTTATTTGTCTTTTCTACGCGGCCTTCTTCAATCGCACGAATCTCCGCACGAATGCTTAATAAGGCGTCGCAGAAGCGATCTAATTCCTCTTTGCTCTCTGACTCAGTTGGCTCGATCATCAAGGTACCAGCTACTGGGAAAGATAGGGTAGGTGCGTGGAATCCGTAATCCATCAAACGTTTCGCGATGTCCTCCGCTTCTACCGCCGCAGAAATTTTGAAAGGTCGGCAATCCACAATCATCTCATGTGCACAACGCCCTTGTGAACCTGTGTATAAGATTGGGAATTCTTTTTCCAAACGGGCTTTGATGTAGTTCGCATTTAAGATCGCTGTTTTGGTAGCCATCGTTAAGCCTTCCCCACCCATCATCGCGATGTAAGCGTACGAGATCGCTAAAATTGAAGCCGATCCTACCGGTGCTGCTGAAACAGCTCCGTGTGCGGATGCTTCCACTGAATCTGTGATGACGTGACCGGGTAAGAATGGAACCAATTGTGGTGCCACACCGATAGGTCCCATGCCTGGGCCTCCGCCTCCGTGGGGAATACAGAAGGTCTTATGTAAGTTCAAGTGACATACGTCGGCGCCAATACGTGCCGGAGAGGTTAAGCCTACCTGCGCATTCATATTTGCACCATCCATGTACACTTGTCCACCAAATTCGTGGATCATTTGGCAAATATCAATGATGCTTTCCTCAAAAACCCCGTGTGTACTTGGGTAGGTGATCATCAAACAAGCTAAATTATCTTTATGCTCTTCAGCTTTGGCACGCAATTCTGCTACATCGATATTACCATTCGCATCGCAAGGCGTAACGATAACCTTCATACCTGCCATGACAGCGGATGCGGGGTTCGTTCCGTGTGCAGACGAGGGGATTAGTGCAATGTTACGGTGAGAATCGCCACGCGAAGCATGGTAAGCGCGAATCACCATCAAACCCGCATATTCGCCTTGTGCACCTGAGTTCGGTTGCATGGACATCGCTGCAAAACCGGTGATTTCGCATAGCCAAGCGCTTAATTCCGTAATCATTTGTTGGTACCCGCGTGTCTGAAACGCCGGAGCAAATGGATGCATTTTACCTAATTCAGGCCATGTCACCGGAATCATTTCGGTCGTCGCATTCAATTTCATGGTACATGAACCCAAGGAAATCATCGAATGAACCATCGATAAATCTTTGGACTCTAATGACTTCAAATAACGCAACATGCCATGTTCTGAATGATAGCGATTGAACACGTCATGCGACATGAAAGCCGATGTACGTGTTAACGATGCTGGAATGTTCCAAGCAACAGTCAATTCATCTCCTAAGATGCGTTGGCCCTGAGCACGTTGGAAAAATGCCAAAATCTCAATCACATCATCTTCTGATGTTGTCTCATCTAAGGCGATGCTTAACTTATTTGCATCGTTTTTATAGTATCTAAAATTGCGTTCCGACTCCTCTGCGAATTCACGAATTTCCTCCGTTTGAGAACCCGTGATTACCGTTAAGGTATCGAAGTGTTGTGTGTTTTCTAAGCTGTAGCCCAATTTTTTCAAACCAGCGGCCAACAATTCTGTTAATCCGTAAACGCGAGAAGCGATTTTCTTTAAGCCTTCGGGTCCGTGGTAGATTGAATAAGCCGCAGCCATGATCGACAACAATACTTGTGCTGTACAGATATTCGAAGTTGCTTTCTCGCGACGAATATGTTGCTCACGTGTTTGAAGCGCCATGCGAAGTGCACGGTTTCCTTCCGAATCTACGGATACTCCGATGATACGGCCTGGAATGCTACGCTTGTATTTTTCTTTCGTTGCAAAGAACGCGGCATGTGGACCACCGAATCCCATCGGTACGCCAAAACGTTGCGAACTTCCCACAACCACATCAGCTCCCCATTCACCTGGAGGAGTCAACAAGGTCAAGGCTAATAAATCTGCCGCCACAACAATTTGTAGGTTTTGTTCTTTGGCAGCACTTACGAAAGCAGCATAATCAAATACCTCGCCGTTTGCGGCAGGGTATTGTAAAACGATTCCGTAATAT
>JBDLUL010000074.1:0-34091 GCA_039805345.1 Bacteroidota bacterium
TTGAGCCAATTGGTTTGATTCAATTGCCCAGATGGCGGAATTGGTAGACGCGCTGGTCTCAAACACCCGTGGGTGCAAGCCCGTGCCGGTTCGACTCCGGCTCTGGGTACAAGCCTCTCAAGCAATTGAGAGGCTTTACCTTTTTTAGAGCTTTCTATTTACTAATTCTTTCCACGCTTCATAGGCCTCTTTTGTTTCGGCTAATTCTGAATTATTCGGATTGATCGTTTTAATATGCTTAATATTTCGAACGGCATCTTCTTCATTTTTGAAATAGTTTATTCCAACACCGGCTCCTAATGCAGCTCCAAAAGCTCCATCAGATTCTAATAAATCAACTGAAACGTTCGATGCATTGACAATCGTTTGTGCAAAAATTTCACTGAGATACATATTCGCAAATCCTGCCTTAAGTTTAGTTGGCTTGATACCCGCATCAGCTAGCATTTCGATACCATAAGCCATGGAGAAAGCGATTCCTTCTTGTGCCGAACGAATCATTTCGGCACGCCCATGCCGATTAAAATCAAGATGCTCAAAGCTTGCGCCAATTTGTTGATTCTGAAAGATCCGTTCAGCGCCATTCCCAAAAGGAACACATAATAAACCTTTCGAGCCAATTGTCGTCGATGCAGCTAAGGTATTCATTTCAGGGTAGCTTAATTCTGGACAAACCGTTTGTTTTATCCAGCGATTTAAGATACCTGTACCATTGATACACATTAAAACACCAATGCGTTTTGATTCACTTCGATAATTTACGTGTGCAAATGAATTTACGCGCTTAAACGTATCATACTTGAGTTCATCACTTATTCCATAAACGACACCAGAGGTACCTGCCGTGGTTGCAATATCTCCTGGTTGCAATACGCCGAGCGAAAATGCATTATTAGGTTGGTCGCCAGCCTTGTAGGTAACTTGAACTTGATTATTTAAGCCTAATGTATCAGCTACATTCGAATTAATAACTCCATGATTTGAAAAGACATCTTGTACATGCGGAAACAATGAAGCATCAAATCCAAAGTAATCAATAAGTGGCTTTGAAATCTTATCAGCATTGAAATCATAAAATATCCCTTCAGAAAGGGCAGAAGCAGTCGTTGTAAAATGATTTGTCAAACGGCCAGCGATGAAATCTCCCGGGAGCATTACTTTAGCTATTCGCTCGTATAGTTCTGGTTGATTCTCTTTTACCCAAGCTAATTTAGATGCAGTAAAATTCCCCGGCGAATTCAACAAATTCGCCTGACAATAGGCGTGCCCAATGGCATCGAAAGCATGATTACCAATTTCAACTGCACGCGAATCACACCAAATAATAGATGGTCTAACCACTTCATGCTGATCATCTAAAACAACAAGACCGTGCATCTGATAAGATATACCAATAGCAGCAATGTCGGTAGATTTATATGTCTGAGATGCGTTTGCCATCAAAATTGCTTGTTGAACGCAATACCACCAATGTTCAGGATCTTGCTCAGCAAATCCAGGTGCTGGGCTAGAAATCTCATTTTCAATTTCCGGATACGAGGTTGAGTAAATTAATTGTTGGTTTGAAGCGTCAACTACACTAACTTTAATCGACGATGTGCCGACATCGACTCCACACAAAAGCATATTGATAGATTTAGATGTTAAAAATTTTCATACCAAGTTACCAAGTAAATCCTCATTTTGCTCTATCTAAAGTAAAAATTGAGATAAAACCGGGCGAAATTCATACCCTCGTTGGAAAAAGTGGTTCTGGGAAAAGTACCGTTGCCCATATTGTAGTTGGTCTCATCAAAGCTGAAAATTCATCCATTTTAATTAATGGACAGGAATTAAATACAGGAGGACTAGATCGATTAATCCCACAGTTTAAGTTGGCCGGATATGTACCTCAAAACCTACATCTAAAACCTCATCACACAGTTGAGGCATATTTAGAGATGTTATTTCAACGATTAACGGAAAGAGATCGCATAAAAACGATTAAACACTATGTTAATCTATTTCATATTAAGCATCTATTAAATGCCAAAATTATTCAGTTATCTGGAGGAGAAAGACAAAAAATAGCCTTATTGGAAGCTGTGAGTCAACCCATTGAATACCTCGTACTCGATGAGCCATTTAGCCAACTAGATACCGAACAAAAGATTGAATTTATACAAATCATTCAACAACTAATTGCCTATAAGCAAATCCCATGTTTGTTAATTAGCCATGATTTGGTGGACATCATCAAAATGAGTCACAAATTGGGTATAATTGAAAATGGCAAAATAGCCTTTCAGGGGAACTGGGATAAATTTTGGAAATCCAAGAACAATATAGCCGAAAGACTTAAACTGGCGATGATTAACTGGAAAATAGAAACGGATTCCTTACTTAATAGCCTGAAGCAACCTTTAAACGATTAGCGTTCGCATCCGTAATTTGAATTAATTCATCGATCGATACCTCATACAAATCGGCTAATTTTTGAGCTATTAAAGGTATGTATTTGGGTGAATTTGGTTGGCCTCGGTATGGAACAGGTGTTAAATAAGGTGCATCCGTTTCCAATACAATATATGTTAGTGGAATATCTTTTATATCATTAAATAGCGTTGTGTTTTTATACGTAATAACACCACCAATACCGAGCATAAATCCTAAATCAACTAAGGTTTTTGCTTGACGAGCATCTCCTGAAAAACAATGTATAATTCCATTTAATTTAGCGTATTCAGATTTTTTCAAAAGAAGTAATAAATCTGCATATGCTTTTCTACAATGTACGTCAATCCACAAATCATTTTCCATGGCCCAATGACATTGTGTTTCAAACGCCTGAATTTGTTCAGCTTTAAAGGTTGTATCCCAGTAATAATCTAAGCCGATTTCACCAATCGCTAACACTTTTCGTTCAGTGAGTATTTTAGCTAACGCAGCTAGTTCTACTTGAAAATTCTCTTTCACATACGTGGGATGAAGACCGATCATTGGCAAAACAAAATCCGGAAAAGCATCCGATAATTCAATTAATTGCGCCCAAGAAGTTAAATCACAGTTAGGTAACCACACTTCTGAAACACCAGCAGCTTTGATATCACTCACATGAAGTTCGATCTCGTCTTTGAAAATTGGATCATAAAGATGTGCATGTGTATCGATCATAATAATTCAAGCTTTAAATTTTGTTGGAGGCAATAGTCTAACAGCGCTGGCAATACCACTTTTAAGCGCGGAAATGCTTTAACACTATCATGAAAAACGAGAATAGAACCAGGTTTAATGTGTCGAATACCAGCTTTAATAATAGATTGTGTAGATAAATCTTGGTTATAATCGCCTGTCAAAAATGACCACATAAAAATTGGAGTACTTAATGACATCTCACGATAAATAAATGAATTTACGCGGCCATAGGGAGGCCTAAAGCCAACGGATTTGATATTCATTTCATTAAATATCTTTTCACAAGCCATGTAATTTTGCAAATAGTCTTCCTTGCTATACTTCCAAGCATTTGCATGGTTCATCGTATGATTCCCAACTTGATGTCCACTCGCTAAAATTGAATTTACTATTTCAGGATTATTGACAACATTCTTGCCAATACAAAAAAAAGTAGCCTTCGCTTCATATTGCGTTAAACAATCCAATACAAAATTGGTAATTTCAGGGGTTGGACCATCATCAAACGTAAAATAGACCGCATTAGATTTTTCGTCAATAGGTCTTGACCAAATCAGTTTTGGTAATAGCTTAGGAACAATACTTGGTATTTGATGGATGAACATAAAGAATAATATGACGCAAATTACAAACCTTGGTGCAGAAAAAATAATTCTCGGGATAGACCCGGGTACACGATATCTAGGATATGGATTAATCCGTATTACCCGCGATAAAGTACATGTCTTACAATATGGTGTTTTAAATCTGACTAAATACACAACTCAAGGGGCAAAATTCTTAAAGATACATGAGCGTGTTATGGGTATAGTAGAAGAGTTTATGCCTGATGAAATAGCCATAGAATCACCATTCTTCGGGAAAAATGTTCAATCCATGCTAAAACTTGGGCGGGTTCAGGGAATGGTCATGTCCATTTCGTTTTCAAAAGGGATTCCCATCACCGAGTATGAGCCTAAGAAGGTAAAACAATCTGTAACAGGTAATGGAAATGCATCTAAAGAACAAGTTGCCAAAATGGTAGAAATCATTAGCGGTATTAAACTCGATGGCAAACTACATGATGCCACAGATGCACTTGGAATCGCCATTTGCCATCATTTTCACAATAAAAACATTAGCTCATCAGTCAAAGGCACGCAGAAGGGCTGGGGAGCATTTGTCAATGAAAACCCTGACCGAATTAAATAGTATCTAGTTGCGCCTTTAATGAATTAAAATCATCACATGGTGCAAGACATCTGTCACCTATACAGACCATGAACGTATAAGACTGTCCGTCAACAGGTACGCACAGTGCGTTTAATCCCTTTAGTTGGTCATTCTGAGTTAATTGTGGATTATATTTTACAATGGCTCTTGGATTTTCAATCCATTCGGAATAAATACGTAACCAATTCGCAAAATATATAGGATTTGATTGGGCTTGTTCTAAAACTGAAGCCAACATTTCTTTTGCTAAAATGGTCTTTTCTACATCGTTATTAAAAAAACCAAACCACATAAGAAATTCACATAGCATCGAATTAGAAGAAGGGCAGACAGAATCAACAAGTTCAAATTTGGGCGCAATTAATTGATCATTGAGACTTGAATGAAAATTGTAAAAAACCTGTTGTTTGGAATGATGCGTATTTATGTACTGGAATAATTGCTCAGCTTTTGCTAAATACATTGCGTTTCCTGTCACTTGATAAGACTTCATCAATGCCAATCCCCATGCGGCTAAATCATCTAAAAATGCCATAATCGGCTGATCAGCGAAACTTGCTTGGTGTAAGAACAAGTCAGTTTTAGCGTCTGTGAGAACCTTGGAAATATTAGCCACCAAGGTAAGAGCATCATGTAAAATAGCATCATCTTCTAATACGTTTGCTGCATCCAAAAGCCCCACAACCAACAATGCGTTCCAAGATAATAATTGCTTCGTATCTGTGGAGGGGCGAATACGCTGTTTGCGGGCTATTTTGAGTATTTCAAATTCTTTTTCAAATGTAGCATTGAGGTACACTGCCTTTTTAAATAAGATATTATACCCATGTTCCCAATTCCCATGTTTGCTAATGCTGTAAGCCTCATAAAAGGATTGATAATGCGCATAGGGCAATAAATGATTGAGTTCATCAAAAGTCCAAACATAAAATAAGCCTTCAACACCTTCGCTATCGGCATCTAATGCCGTATAGTATAATCCGTTATCACCCTTTAATTCGGTATTTAGAAAATCAATGGATTGAATTAATACCTCTCGATATAGTGTATTATTACTTCTCTGGTAGGCCAAAGCATAAACACGAATCAGTTGAGCATTATCATATAACATCTTTTCAAAATGAGGACAAAACCATTCTGAATCCACTGAATAACGAGAGAAACCGCCTACCACTTGATCAAAAATTCCACCCAATGCCATTTTCGTTAATTGCAAATCGGCCAATTCGCCTACATGACCAAGATTCCTAAGCTTATCAGGAATGGATTCCAATAATAAGGAGAGAGAAGGAATGGGAAATTTGGGCGATTTATGTGTCCCACCAAAAATCGGATCCAATCCTTTGGATATTAATTCCATGGATGTAGGAATAATAGGGGATAGTTCTTCTAGGTTAAGGGGATATAAACCCAAATTAGCATCGATTAAATTAGTTGCAAAACCATCGGCAGATTTTTGAAGCTCTGATTTATGTTCCAAAAAAGCATTATGTATAGAATTCAATAATTGCATCCAATTAGCCTTTGGAAAATAGGTACCTCCATAGAAAGGTTTTTGATCCGGCATTAAAAATACATTAAGAGGCCAACCACCTTGCAACCCCATGGCCTGTATGGCATCCATATAGATTAAGTCAATATCGGGTCTTTCTTCTCGGTCTACCTTTATACATACGAAATATTCATTCATCAGATCTGCAACGTCTTGATTTTCAAAGGATTCGTGTTCCATTACATGACACCAATGACAGGCAGCATAACCAATACTCAGAATAATAGGCTTATCCTCATTCATTGCTTTATTCAACGCATGCTCACCCCATGGATACCAGTCCACGGGATTATTCTTATGTTGCAATAAATATGGACTTACTTGGTTTTGAAGATGATTCATCGAATAGTTAAAAATAGATTAGTAAATTTGTTCAAAATATTAATATGCCCGAATTTAAATCCTTTGTCCTTGATCCCGCAGTCGCCAATTCACCTGAATTGTTGCACGAATTCCTTAGCGCAGAATTAGGCACAAAGCTATTAAATTCATGTCAGTATCGCATTGAAAAAAAATCAATCGATGCGCGTAGCAGACAAATCAAAGCAAATATAAAAATTGGTTTCTATCCCAAGGATCATGATTTTCATGTAGACCTCACAGAACGGATGCGTTTGCCAAAACTTGCTTCAAATGCAAAGCATGCCATTATTATTGGAAGTGGTCCTGCAGGCCTATTTGCAGCATTAAAGCTTATACGTGAAGGTATAAAACCGATTATTTTCGAACGAGGAAATAACGTAAGGGATCGAAGAAGAGATTTAGCCGCTATTAATCGACACAACATTGTCAATCCAGATAGTAATTATTGTTTTGGCGAAGGTGGAGCCGGAACCTATTCGGATGGTAAGTTGTACACACGAAGTACAAAAAGAGGAGATATTGATTCCGTATTAGAAACTTTTGTGGCATTTGGAGCAAATGCCAACATATTATACGAAGCTCATCCACACATTGGCACAAACAAATTACCAGGTATTATTGAAGGAATCCGACATGCCATTATTGAGGCGGGGGGAGAAGTACATTTTAAAGCCCGAGTAACAGATTTTATCATTGAAAACAAACAAGTAAAAGGGATTGTATTGGCGAATGGAGATTCATTCGAATCCAAGCATATCCTATTAGCTACTGGACATTCTGCGCGGGATATTTTTGAAATATTACTTAGCAAAAATATTGAAATTGAAGCTAAACCTTTTGCCATTGGTGTTCGAATTGAACATACCCAAAAGATGATTGATACGTGTCAATATAAATTAGCTGAACGTCCCGATTATTTACCGCCTGCTTCTTTCAGCTTAGTTACTCAGACACAATACAAAGGTGTTCAACGTGGAGTATTTTCATTTTGCATGTGTCCAGGGGGATTTATTGTCCCATCGGCAACAGAGCAAAATCAAGTGGTAGTTAATGGAATGTCCCCATCGCGACGCGATTCAAAATATGCCAATTCAGGGATTGTTGTGAGCATAATGCCAGAAGATCTGGCCCAATATAAAGCATATGGGCCTTTAGCAGGTATGCAATTACAAGAGCAACTAGAACAAAAAGCACACCATTTGGTGGGAGGGACCCAACAAGCCATTTCCCAATTGACAGGGGATTTTATTAAGCGTAAACCTAGTCAAACGCATCATGATACCTCTTACGTACCAGGATTACAACCAGGGGAAATGCGGGAGTTTCTTCCTGATTTTATTGCGGAACCCTTGTCATTGGGTTTACAAGATTTTGATCGTAAGATTCGAAATTTCAGTAGCAATGTGGGCCAAATTATTGGATTAGAGAGTAGGACCTCATCTCCCGTTAAAATACCAAGAGACCGTGAAACCATGGAGCATCCAACCCTAAAAGGATTGTATCCTTGTGGAGAAGGAGGAGGTTATGCTGGGGGAATTATGTCGGCAGCACTTGATGGTATTCGTTGTGCTGAAGCCATTATAACCGCCATTTAAATATGGAGACACCTTTTGCGCGCTTATTCGAACTTCAATCAACCATCAAGGAAAATAATGAGTTGCAACAAACAGCTAAGCAAGCTGCCGTAGTTGCTATTATAATACAGGAGCCCAACCAGGAATCCAAAATCGTTTTGATTAAGCGAAATACCTACGATGGTCACCACAGTGCACAGATGGCTTTTCCAGGTGGTAAACTAGATGACTCTGATGCAAGTCTTCGACATACAGCCATTCGTGAAGTGGAAGAGGAAATTGGCATTAAGTTATCAGAAGAAGATTTAATTGAACTTCCGCGTCATTGGGTACACGTTTCTAATTTTTTGATACAGCCTTATTACGTTTTGATCAATAAAAACCTGGAGTACCGCATGAATAAAAGAGAAATTAATCGTATTTTTGAAATACCTGTAGCTTTTTTTAAACAACCGGATTCCTTGGACTATCATGAGCTACCCTTCATGCAAGAACAAATAACGGCACCGCGCTTTTATTATGAATCGGAAGAAATATGGGGAGCTACAGCAATTATGTTGTATCAATTAATTCAACTATTAGATTAACAAATACCAATGAGTGAAACGACAGAAGGGGCATTACAGAATCAAATTGCCGTAGCCGGCATGTATGAAAATTGGTTCTTAGAGTATGCTTCATACGTTATTTTAGAGCGTGCCGTACCTGCCGTAGAAGATGGTTTAAAACCCGTTCAGCGACGTATTCTACATGCGTTAAAAGAAATGGATGATGGCCGCTTTAACAAAGTAGCCAATGTTATTGGTCAAACCATGCAATATCACCCGCATGGTGATGCGTCAATCAATGATGCATTAGTTAATCTAGGCCAAAAAGATTTACTGTTTGATTGTCAAGGAAACTGGGGAGATAATCGTACCGGAGATAGTGCAGCTGCCGCTCGTTACATTGAAGTTCGACTTTCAAAATTCGCAAGTGATGTTGTTTTTAATAATCAAACAACTCGTTGGCAATTATCATACGATGGACGTAAGAAGGAGCCAATTACGCTTCCTATTAAATTTCCATTATTACTTGCTCAAGGCGTAGAAGGTATTGCGGTTGGTTTAGCAACCAAAATCATGCCTCATAATTTCTGCGAGATTATTCAGGCATCGATCGACTTATTAAATAATAAGACAGTTATCTTATATCCCGACTTCCAATTAGGAGGTATGGTCGATGTGTCTAATTATAATGATGGATTACGTGGAGGTAGAATACGTGTTCGAGCAAAGATTGAAGAATTTGATAAGAAAACCCTACTAATCAAGGAGATACCGTTTGGAACAACGACAACTTCTTTGATTGATTCGATCATCAAGGCAAATGATACGGGTAAAATAAAGATTAAAAAAGTAATAGATAATACAGCCAAGGACGTTGAAATTCAAATTCAATTAGCACCTGGAATTTCTCCAGATGTAACCATCGATGCCTTGTATGCATTTACCGATTGTGAAGTATCTATTTCACCGAATGCCTGTGTGATTGTTGACGAAAAACCTCAATTCATTGGAATTGCTGAAATTTTACGTGTTAGTACAGATCAAACTGTCGAATTATTAAAGCAAGAATTAGAAATACGACGCAATGAGTTAATGGAGCGACTTTTATTCAGTTCGCTTGAAAAAATATTCATTGAAAACCGAATCTATCGCGATATTGAAGAGTGTGAAACCTTCGAATCTGTTATAGAAATGGTAGATAAAGGATTAGACCCTTACAAGAAAGATTTCTATCGAGAAATCGTTGAGGAAGATATCTTGCGCTTATTAGAAATTCGTATTAAGCGTATTTCAAAGTTTGATAGTTTCAAAGCTGACGAGGCGATGAAACGTCTACAAGATGAGTTGGCTGAAGTAGAAGATAATTTGGCTAATCTGATTCGCTATGCTGTTGATTATTTCAAGCACTTATTGCAGAAATACGGCAAGGGTAGGGAGCGTAAAACGGAAATCAAGAGTTTCAATACGATTACCGCGACGGTTGTTGCACAAGCTAATCAAAAGCTATATGTCAATCGAGAGGATGGATTCATTGGGTACGGACTAAAGAAAGACGAATTCGTCATGGATTGTTCTGATATCGATGATATTATCGTTTTCCGTCAAAATGGAACATGCTCGGTTACTAAAGTTCAAGAGAAGGTATTCGTAGGAAAAGACATCCTTTACGTAAGTGTGTTCAAAAAGAATGACGATCGTAAAGTTTACAATGTCGTTTACTTTGACGGAAAAACAGGCGTTTCCTACGTAAAAAGATTTAAAGTAACCTCGGTCACACGGGATCGGGAATACAGAATCGTTAGCCAAGATAATAAATCCAAGATTTCTTATTTTTCAGCAAATGAAAATGGAGAAGCCGAGGTTATCAGCATTAATCTAACAGCGAATTGTACAGCAAAAAACAAGCAATTCGATTATGATTTTGCAAAATTAGCCATCAAGGGACGTGAATCCCTCGGTAATGTATTAACAAAATATCCGGTTCGAAAAATCGTACAAAAAAGTGCCGGCGTTTCGACATTAGGTGGGGTGGACATCTGGTATGATCCAACCATAGGCCGATTGAATAGAGACCAACATGGTGATCATGTCGGGAATTTTGAACCGAATGATAACATCTTAGCTATCTACAATTCAGGGAATTACGAGTTAACCAACTTTGAGTTAACCAATCGCTATCCAGCTGAAGAAATAGCCTTATTAGCTAAATTTAATCCAAATGGCATTATTTCTGCCATTTATTTAGATGGATCCAATAAAACCCATTTCATTAAAAGGTTTAAAATTGAAACATCAACCATTGATAAGAAATTTTTATTTATCTCCGATCACAAAGCCTCTAAATTGGTTGCATCCAGTATTAACTATGCCCCCAATGTTCAAATCAAACACAAACCTGATGGTAAAACAGCTGAAATTGAGTTAATTCCGATTGATGAATTAGTTGATATTCGAGGCTGGAAGGCGATAGGTAGTAAATTAAACTATCCGAAATTAACTGATGCAAAATTCATCGATACAGAGACCCTTATGCCAGAATCGGAAGTTTCGAAGCCAACAACATCAGTTGAAGAGGTAGAAGAACCGAAAGTTGATGTGGTGGAACAAGAATCAGAAGAATTAGCGACTAAAGATATTTCAGCGGCAGATGTAATCCCAGCAGGGCAGAAGATTACCTTAGAAGATGAAGTTCAAGAGGCCTCTACGCCAGTAATAGCGGAAGATATTCCACTTGAAATAAAGAATTATTCAGAAGAAAACATTGCAAAAGACGCGAATAAGGGCGAACAACTCGGTTTATTTTAATGAAACAGGTAGAACTCAATAACCCCAAAGTACTCAATGCATGGGCATTTTATGATTGGGCAAATTCGGTTCATTCATTGACTATAACGAGTGCAATATTTCCTATTTACTACCCTTATGCCGCTGTCAATCAATCAGGATCAAAAGAGATTGATTTTTTAGGAATGCATCTAAGTAACACGGTTCTGTTTTCTTATACAGTTTCTTTTGCATTCCTTTTATTGGCCATTATAATGCCAATATTATCTGGAATCGCTGATTACAAGGGAAACAAAAAATCCTTCATGCGATTTTTCTGTTATGTAGGATCATTTAGTTGCATGAGTCTATTCTTTTTTGAAAAAGGCAATTATTACATTGGAACCTTCGGTTTCCTTTTTTCGATTATTGGCTGGGGAGGAAGTATGGTTTTCTACAATTCCTTTTTACCCGAAATAGCCAGTCCGGATCGTTATGATAAATTGAGTGCAAAAGGATTTACACTAGGTTATATTGGCAGCGTGATCCTATTAATTCAAAACTTAACCATGGTCATGATGCCACAGTGGTATGGAAACATCGCTAGCGACTTAGCCTCTCGCATATCCTTCCTTAGTGTTGGAATATGGTGGTTGGTTTTTGCTCAAATACCCTTTCACTATCTACCGGACGGAAATAAACGAATCCGTCAGGGAGCGAATATTTGGTTAGGTGGGTGGAGAGAACTCATGAAAGTATATCGGGAGGTAAAGGAAATTAAACCTTTAAAAGGCTTTTTAGCTAGTTTTTTCCTTTTTAATATGGGTGCCCAAACGGTTATGTATTTGGGAGCACTCTTTGGAAGTGAAGAGTTACACTTACCTACTGACGCATTAATTATTACGATTTTACTTATCCAATTAGTAGCTATTCCAGGGGCATATTTCTGTGCCCTATTATCACAAAAAATTGGTAATATTCAATCCCTTATGGCAATCGTCATTGTTTGGGTAGCAATATGTGGATTTGCCTATACAGTGAATAATCAATTAAATTTTTACCTACTTGCTACTGGAATTGGTTTTGTGATGGGTGGGATTCAATCAAATAGCCGTGCTACATTTGCAAAAATGTGCCCTGCAAATGAAAAAGACACAAGTTCTTATTTTAGTTTTTACGATGCCTGCGATCGACTTTCAACTGTCCTTGGAACATTTATATTTGGTCTGATTATTCAAATAACAGGTAATATGCGCTTGGGAATATTAATTCTAGGTCTTGTATTTATCGCGAGTATTTATTTCCTGCTAAAATTAAGGGACACAAAAGAACTTCAACCTAGATTGGTATAATCGAACGATCTGCAATAGTTTGCCATTGCATGGGAATATGGGCCAATATTTCCAACTTTAATGCATTTACGATGGCTTTGCGAGAATAGGATTTAGCATGAACAAGTGATACTTCACGAATTGGAGTAGGCTTCGGAAGTGGGTGTACTTTTTCCTTCGACTTATTATCTAAATAATCAACAAACATTTGTGGAATAATCGTTTGACCAAATCCCAAATCAGCCATGCGGACAATGGTTTCCAAACTTCCTGTTTGATACGTTAAGGAATTTGAAATACGCGCCCCTGCATTTAGGTTGCAGATAGAAGTGATTTGGTTACTCAAACAATGGCCTTCTTCTAATAACCATAATTTTGATGGATCTAAGGTAGCACTCAATTTAGAACCATCATCCTCCCACACATTGGAATACAAGAATAGCTCTTCATAATAAAGGGGAATTTCAACTAAATTTGAATTTAAGGGAGTAACCAAGATCCCTATATCAATTCGCCCTTCAGCTATTTCTTGTTTAATATTATCTGTGGTTGTTTCAGAAACACTGATAATTAAGTTCGGATACTTCAATTGAAAGTCAGCCAAAAATCGAGGCATTAGATACGGAGCAATCGTAGGAATTACCCCGATGGAAAGATTACCTGTAACTTGAGTAGACCATCCTTTTGTTAGGGACATAATGGACTTACTCTCTGAAAGTATAATTCTTGCTTTGTCCAAAATCTCACGTGCTTCCAAAGTAGGAGCAAGTGGCTTAGATTTACGGTTAAACAATGTCATATTTAATTCATCTTCCAACTTTTGAACTTGCATACTGAGACTCGGCTGAGAAACACAGCAAAAATCAGCAGCTTTTGAAAAACTTTGAAGGTCAGCCAAGGCCACAATGTACTCTAATTGCGTGATAGTCATATTATAAGTATAATCTATACAAATATAAAAAATATAGATTTGATTGATATCATTTTAGGGGCGATATTTGTAACATTATTAAAAAGAACAAATAAAACACACATAACAATGGCAAATTACATGTTAGGTTTAGGAAGCCAATTTCCTACATTTTCAAAGACTGCAGTAGTTTCTTTAGAGCAAGGAAAAGAATTCGCTACAATTACTTCTGAAGATCACAAAAAAGACGGTAAGTGGTTAGTAATGTTTTGGTGGCCGAAAGATTTCACTTTCGTATGTCCAACTGAAATTGCTGAGTTCAATCGTCGTGCTGGCGATTTCGCTGACCGTGATGCTTCATTAATTGGAGCTTCTACGGATTCAGAATTCGTACATGCAGCTTGGAGAAGAGATCACGATGATCTTCGTGGTTTGAAATTCCCTATGTTGGCAGATACTTCAAAGAGCTTAGCTGAAGAATTAGGAATTTTGACAGAAGGAGAGAAGGTAGCCTACCGTGTTACGTATATCGCTGACCAAGATGGTATCATCCGTTGGGCTTCTGCAAATGATTTGTCAGTAGGCCGTAACGTAGACGAAGTTTTACGTGTATTGGATGCTTTACAAACAGATGAGCTTTGCCCATGTAACTGGAAAGCTGGAGAAGCTACATTATAATATTTCATTAAGCCCCAGATTCCCTGGGGCTTATTAAAACAATCAACCATGAGTGAGACTAGAGATAACTTATTGGCGGAGATCAATATCCCTGCCACGGAATCCTTTGCCCTTTTGGATTCATTAGATGCAGCTGACCACCGTTACATCAAAGATTTAAAAATCAACGTATCGAATGCACTTCGCGCGCAAACGTTGACAGAGAAAGAAGCATTGTTGTTGGCATTAGCTGTATCAGTTAACCAAAAACACGAACGTACAATCGATTCACTAACAGCATTAGCTTTAGAAAAAGGGTCTAATGATGCCGAAATTAAAGAAATACATGCTTTGGTTTCGTTATTGAATGCAAACAATATTTTTTATCGCTTTAAGCATTTTGTCGATAAGGAGTATTACAATACTGCACCAGCAGGTATTCGCATGTCCATCATGATGAATCCTGTATTAGGAAAGGAATTCTTTGAATTAGCTAGCTTAACAGTTTCTGCTATCAATGGTTGCGAAATGTGTGTCACATCACATGAACAATCCGTTAAGAACCATGGAGCAACTGAAGCTCGAATCTTAGATGCTGTTCGACTAACAGCAATATTCAAGAGCTTAATCGTATTATTATAAGCATACAAAAAAGGCTAATTCAAATCAGAATTAGCCTTTTTTATTATTTTTTAATCTCTTCAACCATACGATTTAGGTCGAATCTAAATCTTGTAAGTTCTTTAAAGCTTTGCCAACAAACCTTTAATAACTTCATATGTCGGATGGACACTTCACCTGTTTCACGCTCTTTGTGAAGTACAGGTATATCAAATAATTTTTCTCCCGCTTTTTTAGCTAAAACAGACAAAAAGATGTTGGGTGCAAAAGGAACCGTTTGGGGCAATGCAGCTAATAATTTCTTTAAATATCCAGTACGAATTAAACGGAAAGGAATATTGGCATCATGAATATAGGTTCCATAAATAAACAATAAAGAAAACTTTAAAATCCGGGTGATAACTAAGCGAAAAGGGTCATCATGCCGTACCTCTCGGAAACCTAATACGAAATTGGATTCGTTACGTTTTTCCCAAAACTTATGAAAGTCTTTCGGGTCAAATTGATCATCAGAATCCGTTTGAAAAACAAAATCTGGATTCATATCCACAGCCATTTGATAGCCGTTGTAAATGGCATTTCCATGACCTCCGTTCAACTGATGTTTGGCAATTAAATTAGGATACTCTCCCGTTAATTCATCCAATATAGCACCTGTCTTATCACGTGAACCATCATTAATAATCAATAACTTAAAACGGTCATGAGGAACCGTTTTCGAAATACCATCAATCCAATTAGGTACTACATCACGTATACATGCTTCCTCGTTGTAAGCAGGAATAACCACGACTAATTCTAACTCATTTTGCATTAAATACGATTTTTATATTTGTTGATAGGCTTTTCGACAAAATACCACGATAAACTTGAAATGCTTATTAATAACAGGAAACAAATCAAAAATTTATAGACTGTAAAATTAACTAATTCTAAATGAAAATCAGGCAGATATACAGTTAAATAATACCAGATTGTATTCCCTGAATTATGGTAGTAATTCATTACGATATTATGATATAAATAAAGACCGTAAGAAATTTTACCCAAGTAAGAAATAGCACTTCCTTTTAAAAAAGAACTTAACTCCCAAGTTTCCGTCCGAATACAAAGTGCAATGAAAAATAATGCTACGATAGCTCCTGAAAAACGTTCAAATACAATCGACCAAACATTGTCGTGCGGAAAATCGGATAGGCTTGCCAAATTCAAAATACCAACAAATATGAGCAATGAAATTAGCAGACCAAGCTTTAAAAATTTAATAGATTGAAAGTACGCTTGCTTATAATGATATAAATAGGCGAGAACACCACCTAAACCAAAACAATCAACCGCAGAAAAAGGGTTTACATACCACCACATCCAGTTATTTTCTTTCATGTCATGAGTAGCAATATAAGAAAAACCTAATCGCGTACCGACGCCAATGATTATCATGACTATAAATAAACCAGGATAACGTTTCGGATAAAGTAATAACACGAAATACGGAAAAACAAGGTAATATTGCTCTTCAACCGCTAATGACCAAAGGTGATCCCAAATACCTAACCAAGTTCCTTTAAACATGATATAAAAATTGGGCAAGTAAAAGAAAAGATAAGGCCACAAGCTACGCATATTCGATAGACCAAATACCAATCCGACGAACAAGAAAAGAAAGTAAATAGGGAAAATTCTTAATGACCTTCGATATATAAATCGAATAATTTTAGCTGTTGGGGAAGACTGATTGTTCCGGCAATCATCAGCATTTTCAAACAAGATTCTGGTAATCAAAAAACCGCTTAAGACAAAAAAGATAACAACGCCTAAATGCCCCAAAAATGAAAATGGATTTATGGGTATTAACCAATGATCGAGCAATACCAGCATCACGGCAATAAATCGAATGCCATTTAGTTGATCAAAATACAATTCTTTTTTGCCCGTCATTATTTTACATAAAAACTAAATTCGACACGTCTATTCAATCGCCTTTTATCTTCAGCAGTGCTAGTTGTCAAGGGTTTTGTTCCACCCCAACCTTTAGCTTGAATGCGTGAAGTATCCACTCCTTGTTGAATCAAATATTCTTTTACATGACTAACCCGCTCAATTGATAATTTCAGGTTTTCATCCCAATCTCCTTGATTATCGGTATGCCCTTCTATTAAGAGATTTAAACCTTCATTATCTCGTAATATCAATACAATTTCATCGAGCGAAGCAAAAGATTCCTTGGCAATATCCGATTTACTTTGAGCGAAGTTAAGGTTTGGAACTTTAAATTGTTTATTTAATTCAATGGGAGTTAAACCAATTATTTGTTTTGATTCACTGAAATTAAGTTGGTCTCTAAAATCAAAGTTAACTCGTTTAGTTAAAAAACTTTTGGATTTAACTTCTAGATAAAATGGCTTTTTACTCGGCCACATAAAGCTAAACTCTCCTAAATAGGGGTCATAATCAATTTGCAGGGTATCAGCAGAAACTCGGGAACGAACTAAAATTTTGGCTGCAATAGGAAGCTTTGTTCCTTGGTTAATCACCTGACCTGAAACTTGAACCAACGTTTGTGGTTTAACTTTCTCAGGAATCTTGATGCGATATATATCTTCAGCACCCATCGAATTTTCTACCGAACTAAAATATGCATAGTCCCCCTTTGCAGATACCGTAAAATAGCCATCCCATTGGTTCGTATTGACCACGGGTCCGACATTCTCTGGAATCGACCAATTTAACCAAGAATCATCCAAGCGTCTTGTCAGAAAGATATCATTATTGCCATAACCCACATGACCGCTGGAAGAAAAATACATGGTTTGTCCATCTGGAGCTATAAACGGCGTACTCTCTGATTCTCCCGTGTTTACGGCTGAGCCGATATTTTTAGGCTCAGTCCAGGTATCATCAGCCTTTAAAAATGACACATAAATATCTTTCCCACCATATGAATCTTTAGTTTCCGTCGTCATGAGCAATACCTTTCCATTAGGGGCTAATGTATATTCAGAATACTCGGATTTATTTTTGAAATTTTGAATACGGATTGGTTTAGGAAAACTCCATTCGCCGGTACGTAAAAGAAAAGAAAGCGAAACTCCTTTTTCCATTTGACCATCCTTGCCATAAACATTATTTAATAGCATGGTTTTCCCGTTTGGTGAAATACCGCAGACAGCGTTATTTTCATCATTATTAATGGGAGATGGAAATAGAGTCGCCTTATCCCATTGTTGCTTGTCATTTAAATTGGCAACCCAAATATCTTGATTTTTATTAGCACCCAAATTATCTGGATGTTTCCATCGGGTGAAATATAGCTTTTTCCCATCTGGACTAACCACAGGACAAATCTCATTGAACTTCGAATTAATCGCTGTACCTAAATTTTCTTTTACTAAATACGCATTGGGATCAACTTCCAATTTAATACGATCCTCTATAGGCGTATCAACATCCGAGATTGCAATGGCATCAATTTGGGAATAACCTTGAACCCGCATCGAGTTGAGTGTAATCTTAATGGATTTAACTTTAAAGGTAGTAGGAGAGGCTAATCGAACCCGAGTCAACTGACCATTTGCTTGGGCATATCCATTGGGAAATTCTTTTAATAAAAATAAGCGATTATTCTCATCGAGTGCATCAACTCTTGTAATAGAGCCTGCACCAAAATTTTCAAAAATAGCGACCTGCTTTATAACCTTGGCTGAATCGAACGAAACAATAATAAATTCTCCCCCGGGATTATCTGGTGTTAAAGATTGCCAAGCACTGGGACTAGCTGCAAATTTCGGATATTTACTCGGTCGGCCTAATATATGTAAAGCTCGGTATTCCTTCCCCAACAATGGATCCGTGTATTCACTTGAAAAAGTCAACAATTTAGATGCCCACTGCACAGATTGCGCTGGTAGCTTAAACAGCGAACAAAGCAATAAAATAACTAAAGCGAATTGACGCATAAAATTAAGCCAAGGAAACTAATGCTTGTATGGTTGCTTTGGGATCCGCAGAAGCAAATACAAAACTACCTGCTACTAAAACATTGGCTCCGGCATGATGAAGTGCGCCTGCATTAATTTGATTCACACCACCGTCAATTTCCAAATAAATATCTTTACCAGTTGAATCAATTAACGCTTTCAATTTCGCTGTTTTTTGAATCGCATTTGAAATAAATTTCTGTCCGCCAAAACCCGGATTTACCGACATAATTAATGCTAAATCCAAATCACCAATAACATCTTCCAAGACAGAAACGGGAGTACCTGGATTTATTGCAACACCGGCCATGCAACCTTCCGACTTAATTTGCTGAATCGTACGATGTAAATGTGGGCAAGCTTCTGCATGAACAGTTATCATATTTGCACCGCTAGCGGCAAATTGCGCAATGTATCGCTCGGGCTTTTCAATCATTAAATGACAATCCAAAAACTTCGTTGTGTGTTTGCGTACAGCTTCAAGCACTGGGAAACCAAAGGATATATTGGGAACAAAAACACCGTCCATAACATCAATATGAATCCAAGCTGCAGCTGATTCATTTAACATGTGTGTTTCTTGTGCTAAGTTGGCAAAATCTGCTGCCAATATTGAAGGTGCGATGATTAACTTTTCCATTTTACAAAGGTATGAAAAATATTCGCTAAGGTTTATTTCTGATAAGATTAGGATTAACTTTGTGTGCTAATTAATTGTTTATGGATATTCAACAAAAAATGCAAGACTTAGTGAATCAAATTAATCACTACAATCATGCATATTATCAATTAAATGAAAGTTTAATTTCGGATGAAGCCTTTGACAAACTTCTTGCTGAACTTCAGAAACTTGAATTTGAAAATCCATTATTTGCCATTCCTAATAGCCCAACGCAACACGTAGGAGGGACTATTACTAAGACATTTCAATCAGTCACACATCAATTTCCCATGCTTTCGCTAGGTAATACCTACAATGAGAGTGATTTAAGAGATTTTGATGATCGAATTCAAAAGGCACTCGGCGAGGAGAAATATGAGTATGTATGTGAATTGAAATTTGATGGTGTTGCACTTTCCTTTTGGTATGAAAACGGAAAACTCATCAAAGGTGTAACGCGAGGTGATGGAACCCGTGGGGATGATATTACAAATAATGTTAAAACCATTCGAAGTATCCCACAAACGATCGTATCTACAGATTTCCCAGCTACATTTGAGGTAAGGGGAGAAGGCTATATGCCCATTAGCTCCTTTGAAAAAATTAATGCAGATAAAATAGCGAAAGGTGAAGATCCGCTAGCCAATCCACGAAATGCAGCTTCTGGAACATTCAAAATGCAAGATTCTAGAATAGTAGCTCAACGAAATATGGCTTGCTATATCTATGCTTATCTAGGAAATGAAATACCTTTTCAAACACATGAAGAAGGTTTAAAATTGATGGAGAAAAATGGGTTTCCGGTATCAAATACTTACCAAAAATGTGCAAGTATTGATGAAGTAATCCAATACATCGCGACCTGGGAGGATAAACGTCACGACCTCCCATTGAATACGGATGGCATCGTGATAAAAATTAATGATTTAGGCCAACAAGAAAGATTAGGATTTACAGCTAAATCACCACGTTGGGCAATTGCCTACAAATATCCTTCTGAAATAGCACACACGCGTATTGAAAGTGTTGCATATCAAGTAGGGCGAACGGGAAATGTAACACCCGTAGCAAATTTACATCCCGTTTACTTAGCTGGAACTGTTATTAAAAGAGCTTCCATTCACAACGCTAATGAAATGGAGCGATTAGATTTGCATGTGAACGATACTGTATTTATCGAGAAAGGTGGAGAGATTATCCCCAAAATTACGGGCGTTGATTCTGCCAAAAGATTACCCAATGCCTTAAAATTCGAATTCCCTACACATTGTCCTGCATGTGATCATGAATTAATACGCCATGAGGGTGAGGCGAATCATTATTGTACAAATGATCATCATTGCCCACCACAGATAAAAGGACGAATCGAGCATTTCATCCAACGGAAAGCATTAAATATTGAAAATCTAGGCACTGAGACTATTGATTTATTAGTTGAGCGTGGCATCATTAGCAATGCAGCGGATTTGTATGATTTAACCGTAGCAAACTTTGAGGGCTTAGAAGGATTCCAAAGCAAATCCATTTCCAATATTTTAACATCTATTAATAAATCAAAGGAAATTCCTTTCAGACAAGTACTATTTGGAATTGGTATTCGACATGTGGGAGCTACAATTGCTGAAAAATTAGTTCAATCCTTCCACAGCATAGAAAATTTATGCCAAGCGTCTTACGATGATTTAATCAATGTTCCTGAAATTGGCGATCGGATTGCGCTAAGTATTCTAGAATTTTTCAAAGAAGACACTAACCAAAACTTAATTGAAAAATTAAGAACTTCACAAGTACAATTATCTGAAGAAATACAAGAAATAGTCTTAGAAGGGCAGGCCTTAGTCGGAAAAAGTTTTGTAATTTCGGGAGTCTTTGAAAATTTTGAACGAGATGAGTTAAAGGCCAAAATCATTGCGAATGGAGGCAAAGTTGTTTCAAGTATCTCATCAAAACTCGATTACCTAGTCGCTGGAAACAATATGGGCCCCGCGAAACTAGAAAAGGCAAATCAATTAAATATTCAAATTTTAAGCGAAGAAGACTTTTTAGCGCTTCTTACCTAATGTATGCAATCACAACCATTACCTAAATTTCATGGTGTTGCTCCTGCACTTGTTACACCCATGTTGGCTGATCGAAGCATCGATTGGAAAGGATTAGAAAAATTGGTTAACCATGTTAGCCAAGGTGGAGTAAATTACCTCGTGGTACAAGGCACGACAGGTGAATCTGCTACGACAACTGCAGATGAAAAGAAAAAAATTGTTGCCACGATAAAAGAAAGCAATACGAAGCAATTACCTATTGTTTATGGGCTTGGAGGAAATAATACGGACAGTTTAATTAACCAAATTAAAACAACAGACTTTACCGGGATTGATGCCATTCTATCAGTTTGTCCGTATTATAATAAACCAAGTGCACGTGGCGTTATTGCACATTATCAAGCGGTTGCAGATGCTTGTCCAGTTCCTGTTATCATGTATAATATTCCAGGAAGAACCGGAATCAACATGTCGGCAGAAACCGTATTAACACTAAGTGAGCATGAAAATATCATTGGAATCAAGGAAGCTTCATGTATAATTGAACAGTGCATGGAAATAGCTTTTCATAAACCAGAAGATTTTCTTTTAATCTCAGGTGATGATGTTCAGGCTGTTCCCATTATATCCATTGGGGGAGTAGGTGTGATGTCCGTGATTGCCAATGCATTTCCGAATCAATTCACTTCGATGATTCATGCCGCGCTTGCGGGTGATTTTAAAGCTGCACAAACGGCTTTATCTGCATTTTTGACAATTGATCCATTCTTATACGAAGAAGGAAATCCAGTGGGTGTCAAGAAAATTCTAGCATTAAAAGGATTAATGTCCGGTCAAGTAAGAATGCCGCTTGCGGAAGGGTCTAATGACCTTGGAAAAAAATTAGAACAAATTATTCAACAAGTTAAATTATCCAACTAATGTTTGTACACGTCGTTAACTTTTGGTTAAAAAAAGGATTATCTGCAGAAGATATTCAAAAATTTGAAGCAGGTGTAAGTTCACTTGCTGATGTTGATACTGTAGATGTATTCAGCGTAGGAAAACCTGCTAAAACGGATCGTCCGGTCATTGATCGTTCATATGATTATTGTTTATTAACAACTTTTGAAGAAGAAGCTGGACATGATGTGTATCAAACACACCCAATTCACTTGAAATTCATTGAAGATTGTGCATCACTTTGGGATAAAGTATTAATCTATGATTCAGAAAGTATCTAAGTACGCAGTAGGAATCCTACTGATGAGTACCGTATTGAGTTGCTCTAAACATGTTCAGCCGTCCACATATTACAGTCCCAATTATAAGGACGGGGGAGTGGATCGTCATGACGGATTAGGTTTCGAAATACCGCTTAAATATGCGATTGACATATTTTATAGCAATGAACAACCCAAGCAAAGTTATGCTGTAATTGAAGCAATAACTTTTTCGGATGAAATACCTTTGTCGGTAGATCAAACGCAGAATGGTAAAATGTTAAATCGGGGTAATCACCAAACTAAGAAAAAAGAAATCTTAGATAAAATGGTTGCAAAAGCCGAAGAGCTAGGCGCTTCAGCTTTAATGGACATAAAATACCAAGTCTACACGACTAAAGATGCTAACGGCTACACCTTTAGTGGTACAGCGATTCGTTACGTGTTGAAGTAATATACAAGACATCAAAATTTGACAAGAGTACTTGTCCTCGAGCATCCAAGAAATCCACTTGGATGCTTTTTATTTTACGCGACTTGAATGGAATAATACGCTTATTTCCAATTGTATAGCCATTAACCTTTTCAATTTGATTTAAATCATCCGTTATCGTAATTAAAAAACGTTTTACACGTTGGCCCAAAGCTATTGGTTCCTGCAGTAATACAGCATTTGCTAACCTGGCATCCATCGTGTTCCATTGAATGGAAGGATGATTATCTTTTTCTGAAGCAGCCCAAAAGGTATGCGCATTTCCATCCCTTACCCGTTGAATTGGATGTGCTTTGACCATCGAAGAAGCCTCAAATTTATCCGTTCCTTTTAATCGACTTCTCAGCCCCTCCTTCATAAGATCACGCAAGCCCATTAAGGCTGCGGAATCATTCGGGTGAATTAATCCACGTGTATCCACTGGAATGTTGATTAGCAAATTAGCATTGCGACCAACAGATGCTACATAAATACGCATTAGGGAATCAGGCGATTTAACTTTATCATCTTGGTCCGGATGATAATACCAACCTGGTCGCAAACTTACATCGACCTCCGGGGCCACCCAATGGCTTCCATTTTCTTGTCCGTTGCGGTAATCATCAAATTTGGGATATCCTGGGAAAATTTCATCCTTGTTAATAGGCGACCACATTGTTTCATAGGAATATCCACGTTCATTTCCGACCCAACGAATGTCAGGACCATTATCTGAGAATTGAACTGCTTGTGGCTGAAATTTATTGACCATCGAATGAAACAACTTCCAATCATATACTTGTTTCTTTCCATTAGGCCCTTCTCCATTAGCCCCATCATACCAAAATTCGAAAATAGGGCCATATTGTGTCAATAACTCCTTTTGCATATTTGCATATACTTGATTGTATGATTCGGTCCCATAAGCTGGGTGAAAGCGATCCCAAGGCGACAAATAGATACCCAACTTCAATCCATGTTGTTTACATGCATTCGCTAATTCTCTGACAACATCTCCCTTGCCTTGTTTCCACGGCGATTTTTTGACAGAATGATCCGTATACTTTGATGGATACAAGGCAAATCCATCATGATGTTTTGCAGTTAAAATCAATCCCTTCATTCCTGCCGCTTTCGCTATACGAACCCATTGATTGCAATCTAGGGCAGTGGGATTAAATAAACGGGGATCTTCCTTTCCTTCTCCCCATTCTACATTCGTAAATGTGTTCATATTAAAATGCACAAATCCGTAGTATTCCAGCGCTTGCCAATTCAATTGCTTAGTAGAAGGAATAGGATAAATAGGTTTAATCGTTTGACCAACAATATTCCAAGAAAGAATATTTAGAAGAAGAATGCTTAGAAAAATATTTTTCATAAAAAATTTAGCGATTTACTAAAAGATAAAACCTACTATTTCGATATTTTTAACAAACTAATAGTTTAGAAAATCAAATCAAAACTTAGACATAATTTCTGATATATTTAATCAAAAGAAGGTAAATTGGTTTAACTTTTGACTTTACCTATAAACTTATTCAAATGGCATTACCTCAATCAAATCAAGATTCTACGCATATCGTATCTAATGGAAAAAACAATTTCACAATCCCTTTAATCTTAGTTACGAGTTTATTTTTTCTTTGGGGCCTTGCTAATAGCTTAAATGGTACGCTCGTCAAACAATTTCAAACTGCGTTAGACTTACAACGTTGGCAAGCAAATATCGTTGAAACTGCGTTTTATTTTGGCTATTTCGTCATGGCTTTACCCGCTGGCGTAGTCATGCGAAAATATGGATATAAGGCCGGTATTTTACTCGGTTTGATTTTATATGCAGCAGGGGCATTCCTATTTTATCCAGCGGCAGAGGTTCGAGAATATTCATTCTTTTTACTTGCCTTATTTATGATTGCAAGTGGGATTGCATTTCTAGAAACAGCTGCCAATTTATATGTTACGGTTTTAGGTGATCCGTCCAAAGGAGATTTTCGATTAAATTTTGCACAATCTTTCAATGGAATGAGTATTATTTTAGGTCCAGTCATTGGTGGCTTATTTATATTTTCTGAAAAAGAATACTCGAGCGAAGCATTAGCGGCTATGCCAATAGCAGAATCGGAAGCAATCCGTGCCGCTCATGCAACATCCGTGCAAACTCCCTATTTGCTCGTTGGAGCAGTCGTAACTTTCGTAGCTATACTTTTTGCCATAACTAAAATGCCGGAATTAAAGTCGGAAAAGGAAAAAGAGTCAAGCATTTCAATCAGCGATTTATTAAAACATAAACACCTCGTTTTAGGAATTATCGCTCAATTTCTGAACGTCGGAGCACAAGTGACTCTATGGGGGAATTTTGTTGATTTAAAATTGGATTATGCCCCCGATACAAATTTGTGGATTGTTGAGAAGATATATCAAATTTCATCCTCAATGTCTGCTACTCAAATGGCAAGTTTTCATGCCTCTTTTGCATTCATATTATTCTTAATTGGTCGTTTTTTAGGAACCTTCTTAATGGGTAAATTCAAATCGAACTTAATTCTTGGCTTTTATGCCATTGGAGCTGTTATTTCCCTAATCATCGCCATGCTAGGCGGCGGAATCACCGCAGTTATCGCGATCATGTTTGTCTATTTTTGCCAATCCATCATGTTCCCTACGATATTTGCATTATCATGTAAAAATTTAGGAGAAGGATCAAAGCTAGCATCTTCATTAATCATTATGTCCATTGTGGGTGGTGCTATTGTACCTCCATTAGCTGCATCCTTATTTAAAGTCAATACCAATGTTGCCTTAGCAATACCACTTGCATGCTTTACATATATCGTATTTTACGCATTCAAAGGATCAGAAATTAAAGAACATGCCTAAATATCTATTAATCTTAGATTTGGTAGACGAGGAAACATCCATTCGTCAATACGAAAATTACCATAAACAGATTCCGGCCGAGATTGAACAAAGTATTCGAGCATCCGGGATAAAGCAGATGGAAATTTATCGATATGCTAATCGGCTAGTCATGGAAATATTCGCCGACGATACTTTTTCTTTTGAAGCAAAATCTAAAGCAGATGAAGGAAATGAAGCTGTACAAGCTTGGGAAACATTAATGAATCAGTTTCAGCAACGCATACCAGGATCAAAACCAACGGAAAAATGGGTATTAACCAAACAAATATTTAGCCTTAATTAATCACATGTCAAGTACTTTCCTACAAATCAACCCGACCGATAATTTACTCGTTGCCTTACAGGACCTTAAAAAGGGAACTGTCATCAAGCATGCGGATACCGAAATCACTTTGCAAGATGATATAGCCGCAAAACACAAATTTACGTTAGAAGCAATTCCAAAAGAAGGCAGCGCTTACATGTATGGTGTGTTAGTTGGCCATGCAAATCAGGATATTCCCAAAGGCGGTTTAATTCATACATTTAACTTACATCATGCTTCGCAAGATTTTGTAGGAAAACAAAAGGAATACATTTGGACAAGTCCTGATGTCACTAAATTCCAAAACAGAACATTTAACGGATATCACCGCGCGGATGGACAGGTAGGAACACAAAATTATTGGCTCGTTATTCCCCTTGTATTCTGTGAAAATAGAAATATAGAATTGCTAAAAAATGCATTTGTGCAAGGGCTTGGTTTTCAAAAAAACGATTCCATAACAGATCAAGTCGTCCGATTAAAGAATCAATATGAATTGGGCCAAAAACTTAGTTTAGGCGCATCAACGACGGAAGCCATCATCGCAAAAAGTTCTTTGTTTCCGAATGTAGATGGCATCAAATTTCTTACGCATGAAAGTGGTTGTGGGGAAAATAAGGATGATTCCATGAATCTTTGTTCATTATTGGCAGGATATTGCGTGAATCCGAATGTAGGTGGAATTACCGTTTTAAGCCTTGGGTGCCAACATTCTCAAATTGAAGTGTTTAAAGAGAAATTAAATGCCAAAGATGCAAATTTTAATAAGCCAATTCATTTTTTTGAACAACAACAAGATGAAGGAAGTGGCGTAGATAATTTATTGAATGAAGTCGTTTTAAAAACTTTTGAGGGCTTAATTGAAATCAATAAAATTGAACGTAAACCTGCTCCATTATCAGCACTTCGGCTAGGTGTTAAATGTGGTGGATCTGATGGCTTCTCTGGCATATCTGCTAATCCAGCCATTGGTCATACCGCAGATTTACTTGTTGGCCTGGGTGGTACCGTTATGATTGCAGAATTCCCTGAACTTTGTGGCGTAGAGCAAGAACTACAAAACCGTTCGGTGAATGCAGAAGTAGCCGATAATTTCGGTAAAATGATGCGTGAATATGCCAAAAGAGCAGCGGCAGTTGGCGCCGGTTTCGACATGAACCCATCCCCAGGAAACATCAAGGATGGATTAATTACCGACGCAATAAAATCTGCAGGCGCAGCAAAAAAGGCAGGATCATCGCCCATTGTGGATGCACTAGGATATGGCCAATATGCCACTCAAACAGGACTAAATTTGGTTTGTACGCCAGGCAATGATGTGCTGGCAACAACAGGTATGGCAGGAGCAGGGGCAACCATCCAATTGTTCACAACGGGCTTAGGGACACCCACAGGTAACCCAATTAGCCCAATGGTAAAATTGTCAACCAACACAAGACTTGCGGAAAAACTACCAGAAATCATTGATATTGATTGTGGACCCATCATTCGCGGAGAAAAAACCGTCGAAGAAATGGGTGAGGAGGTATTGGAATACATTATTCAATTGGCTTCAGGAGAAATTACAACAAAAGCCATGGATTTGGGGCAGGATGATTTCATGTTTTGGAGGAGAGGTGTATCTTTATAAGAATTAAGAGGTAAGAGGTAAGAGTGAAATCAATATGTGACTTTCGACTAGCGACTAGTGACTAGTTACTAGCGACTAAACAAACATACTATGTTATTCTCATTAAAAGGTAAAAAGGTTGTAGTCACTGGAGGTTGTTCCGGAATAGGAGAGTCCATCGCCGTTTTGTTCCACCAACAAGGTGCTGAAGTACATGTGATTGATTTAAATTTACCAGGAGAAAATGGGCATTCAAAAATCATCTACCACCGTGCGGATATCACAGATTTTGAAATTGTGGAGCAAATCGCAACAAAAATTTCACCTGTTGATATATTAATCAATAATGCGGGAATACCTCAAATAGGCAACTTAGAAAAAACGCAGCCAGCCGATTTTCAACGCATATTTGATGTAAATGTAAAAGGAGCTTACCACTGCATGTTGGCCTTTATTCCGTATATGGTTTCCAATAAATCAGGCGTAATTCTCAACATGGCCTCAGTAGCTGCCTCGGTGGGAATTCCAGATCGTTTTGGATATTCCATGACCAAAGGAGCGATTAAATCCATGACACAATCTGTGGCAAAAGATTATATAAATCAGGGCATACGATGCAATTGCATTTCTCCAGGTCGAGTACATACGCCATTTGTGGATGGATTTATTGCCAAAAACTATCCCGACAACCAAGCAGAAATGTTTGAAAAACTTTCAAAAACACAACCACTCGGTCGTATGGCAAAACCTGATGAAATTGCCAATTTAGCTTTATATTTATGCTCCGATGAAGCATCTTTTATTACAGGATGTGATTATCCAATCGACGGAGGATTCATTTATTTAAACAATTAAAACCTATGAAAACGAAAATTTTAAGCATCATTATTCTTTTGGCTTTAAGCCTAAGCTCATTCAAAACAGCGGAAAATCCCAAACGTATAGTCTTTTTTGGTGATTCCATTACACAAGCAGGTGTAGGTAAAACGGGATATATTACGAAGATGGCAGAGATGTTAGGAACAATGGGGTTGGCAAATAAATATGAATTAATTGGAGCTGGAATTGGAGGCAATAAAATATATGATTTATACCTACGTCACGAAGAGGATGTACTCGCAAAGAATCCCAATATCGTTATCATTTATGTAGGGATAAATGATGTTTGGCACAAAACATCTTCAAGAACAGGTACAGATGCTGACAAGTTTGAAAGGTTCTACAACGCTTTAATCAAAAGACTACAAAAATCTAATATTCAAGTAGTTATATGTACACCTACCGTTATTGGTGAGAAGTTTGATGCGACCAATGAGAATGATGGAGACTTAAATGCATACTCGAATATCATTCGTAAAATTGCCGCTGATAATCAATGTAAATTGATCGATTTACGCAAAACATTTTTAAGCTACGAGGAAAAGAATAATATCGAAAACAAGGCTTCAGGAATTTTAACAACAGATCGTGTGCATCTTAACGAAGCCGGAAATCAATTCTTAGCTGAAACCATGTGGGAAACCATCAAAACATTATAGTCGATGCAATTAGTTAGAATAGGAGAATTTGAAAAAGAAAAACCAGCATTATTAATTAATGGTCAATATTTTGATGTTTCTGATCATGTAATTGATTTTAATGAAGCATTTTTTGCGGGTGATGAATTGACTAAACTGGCACATTTGGTTGCGACAGAAGTTTTACCTGAGATCAAGGAACCCACACGTATCGGTTCATGCGTAGCTCGACCATCAAAAATCATTTGTGTTGGACTTAATTATGCTGACCATGCGCGTGAAACAGGTGCAGAAATCCCACAAGAACCCATATTATTCTTTAAAAGTACGACTGCTCTTTGTGGCCCATTCGATGATGTCATTATTCCGAAAGGCTCGACAAAAACCGATTGGGAAGTTGAATTAGCAATTGTCATTGGTAAAAAAGCGCAATACGTTTCAGAAGCCAATGCATATGATTATGTAGCGGGGTATTGCCTGCATAATGATTATTCTGAGCGTGAATATCAATTGGAGCGTGGGGGTAATTGGTCCAAAGGAAAAGGTTGTGATACATTCGCACCACTAGGTCCTATATTGGTAACAAAGGATGAAATTTCCGACGTACATAATCTTTCTATGTGGTTAGATGTAAATGGGAAACGATTCCAAACATCAAACACGAATCAATTGATATTTAACGTTCCTCAGGTCGTATCCTATATTTCACAGTTTATGACCTTACTTCCAGGGGATGTTATTTCTACCGGCACGCCACATGGTGTGGGATTGGGCTTTAAACCTCCTATCTACTTAAAAGCTGGAGATGTAGTAACACTCGGGATGGATAATTTAGGGGAACAAAAACAAACCGCGGTAGCATATAAGTCATGATTGATTCGCATCAACACTTTTGGAATTACGATGCCGAACGCGATACCTGGATAACAGCTGATATGGCTGTCATTCAACAAGATTTTTATCCAGATATTGACTTATTTTCATCTAAAGGAATACATGCCTGTGTAGCAGTTCAAGCGTCATCTTCCGAAGAAGAAACCCTGTTTCTATTAGCCTTAGCTGAACAGTCAAATTTTATACAAGGCGTAGTGGGTTGGGTCGATTTGCTACAAACCGACATTGAAGACCGATTAGCATATTTCTCTCAATTTGAAACGTTAAAAGGTTTCCGACATATTGTTCAAGGTGAAAAAGATCCTGAATTTTTAAAGCGAGGTAACTTCGTTAGAGGCGTAAAGGCACTTGATGCATTTGATTATACATATGATTTATTAATTCTGCCTCACCAACTAAAAGAAGGAATTGAATTTTGCCAACAATTAGATCAAAAAATCGTCTTAGATCATTTGGCAAAGCCTCCAATTAAATCAGGAGATGTAAAGCAATGGAAACAAGAAATAGGCGTATTCAAAGAGTTGGATCATGTATATGCAAAAGTTTCTGGATTAATTACAGAAGCTGATTGGAAAAACTGGACGTCTGGACAAATCAATGAAATAATTGATGTGGCATTAGAAGTATTTGGTGCTGATCGATTATTATTTGGCACGGATTATCCTGTTTTAAAAGTTGCAGGTGAATTAGACCAATGGATTGATGTTTACAAATCAAGTATTGGTGCATTGAGTCCAAATGAACAAGCAAAGATCAACGAACAAAATTGTAAAAATTTCTACGCATTAGACTAATATGAATCTAGGACTCAAAGAAAAGGTAATTATTGTGACAGGTGGGGCCAAAGGAATTGGTGCAGGGATAAGTCAGGCATTGGGACTTGAATCTGCCATGGTAGCCATTGTAGGCCGAAATGCAGCTGACAATCAAGCATGTATCGATCTTATTCAAGCAACCGGAGGTCAAGCTTTTTCATTTGTTGCCGAACTAACACAACCGGAAGAATGTTCGCGTGTCGTTGCTGAAATCGTCAATATGTTCGGTAGAATTGATGGATTAGTTAATAATGCAGGTGTAAATGATGGGGTTGGACTTGCTAATGGAACTTATGAAAAATTCATGCAATCCTTACATGCCAACTTAATTCATTATTATTTGTTGGCACAAGCCTGTCTTCCATATTTAATTAAGTCCAAAGGTGCCATTGTAAATATTGGCTCTAAAACAGCCGAAACGGGACAAGGCGGAACCTCCGCGTATGCCGCTGCCAATGGAGGACGAAATGCATTAACGCGCGAATGGGCTGTGGAATTATTACCGCACAACATCCGAGTTAATGCTGTGATTGTAGCAGAATGCTTCACTCCATTATACGAAAAGTGGATTCAAACTTTAGAAAATCCCAAGGAAAAACGGGCTGAAATTGAAGCTAAAATTCCGTTAGGCCAACGAATGACCACGGCAGACGAAATAGGTGCCATGGTAGCCTTTTTATTATCTCCGAAATCAAGTCATACAACTGGCCAGCTCATTCACGTAGATGGCGGATATGTTCATTTAGACCGAGCATTATGATCAACTTCAGTAACATCGAAAGTCCAGGACTACTCGTAAATCCTGAGATTGTCAAAAATAACATTCAATGGGTTCTTAATAAAGTAGATAATAATCCTACTCGATTACGACCTCATATTAAAACGCATAAGACCCGAGAAGTAAACCAATTATTGTTGGCCGCTGGAATTACAAAATTTAAAGCCGCCACCATTGCAGAAGCTGAACTTCTGGCCTTAGACGAGGCACCCGATGTGCTTTTGTCTATGCAACCGACGGGAACAACTTTGTATCGCTTTATAGCGCTTGTCAAAAAATACCCAAATACTTCATTTGCGTGTTTACTCGATGATGCACAAGCGGCTATTACATTAAACGCTGTTTCGAGTAATCAACGCGTCTTTATTGATCTTAATATGGGTATGAATCGGACAGGGATTAAACCCGAAGATTCTTTACCATTAATGATGCAAATCGAGCAATTACCAAATTTGGTTTTATCTGGATTGCATGCATATGACGGTCATATTCGTGATGTACAAATTGAAGAACGTCAAAAACATGTCGAGCAGGATTTTCAAACTTTTTATAGCCTTCTACCTCAAGTCCGTGATGATTTAGAGCTTGTAGTAGGTGGAACTCCTAGTTTCTTGGTTCACCACCAAAATCCTAATTATGTTTGTAGTCCAGGTACTTTTGTTTTTTTTGACACGGGGTATGCCAAATTATATCCAGAAAATAGTCTTGAGCTAGCTGTTCAAGTCATCGGACGAATTATTTCAATTCCTACGGATCATACGATTTCAATTGACGTGGGACATAAATCGGTAGCACCAGAGAATGGAATCGATAACCGCCTACAATTCATTGAACATCCGGAATGGAAATTATTAAGTCAAAGTGAAGAACACGGGATTGTTGAAGTGGGGGATAGTTCTGCATTTCAAATAGGAGATATTGTTCGCATGTTTCCTTACCATATTTGTCCTACTGTAGCTTTACATCAGTATTTACAAGTTGGCGATGGTACCGTTTGGAATGTCGTAGCAAGAAATCGTAAACTAACAATATAGGATGTTTATCATTGACGCTCATTTAGATTTAAGTATGAATGCGCTGGAATGGAATCGTGATTTACGGTCATCCATCCAGGAAATCAATGCCCGTGAAAAACACTTAACTGATAAGCCCGATCGCGGATTAGCTACAGTATCTTTGGATGAGTTACGAAAAGGAAACATTGGATTAGTCGTTGCTACACAAATTGCTCGCTACGTAGACAAGCAAAATACACTGCCCGGCTGGAACTCACCCGAGCAAGCTTGGGCTCAAACCCAAGGGCAATTAGCCTATTACAAAGCCTTAGAAAGAAGTGGTGACCTACGTCCTATTCGCAATCTGCCAGAATTATATGCGCATTTGGCTATTTGGCCTGAAGACCAAAAAACCATTGGTTATATATTAAGCCTTGAAGGAGCTGATTCCATTGTTTCCTTAGAATATTTAGAAATAGCTCATGAATATGGGTTACGCGCCTTAGGTCCAGCACATTACGGACCGGGTCGGTATGCCCAAGGGACAAATGCAACAGGCGGTCTAGGGAGCATCGGGAAAGATTTGTTGCGCAAAATGGAAGAGTTAAACATCATTTTAGACGCAACTCATCTTTGTGATGATAGTTTTGAAGAAGCCATGGAGCATTTCCATGGACATATTTGGGCTAGTCATCATAATTGCAGAGCTCTTGTCAATCACAATCGGCAATTCTCCGACGAACAATTGAAAATACTCATTGAAAGGGGCGCGGTAATAGGTATGCCAATGGATGCCTGGATGATGGTACCCCACTGGGAACGAGGAAAGTCTACACCACAATCCATGGGCGTTACCTTAAACACCATGATCGACCACTTGACGCACATCTGTGAATTAGCAGGAAATACGAATCATGTAGGTTTGGGCACAGATTTAGATGGGGGATTTGGCAAGGAGCAGTGTCCATCCGATATAGAGACCATTGCTGACTTACAAAAAATACCTGATTTGCTCCTAAAACGTGGATTTAGTTCCGACGATATCAAAAAAATCTGTCACCAAAACTGGTTAGATTTCCTAGAAAAAGCTTGGGCCTAATGCTTTGGCGCGGGACTTACTGAAGTCCAACCACCATCAATAACGAGTGTTTGTCCCGTAATATGTTTGGCTTGATCCGATAAAAAGAATAGGGTGGAA
>JBDLUL010000075.1:0-2963 GCA_039805345.1 Bacteroidota bacterium
TTGTAATCGAAGAAGGCTCTTCGGTGGCCTGCATGATTAAGCCATAACCAATCGATGGATTCAACCTGAATCGATACGATGCCAAAATTTTGGAATCCTACCTCACTCTCTACTAATGTAAAATTTTCCTGTTCTATCGCTTCGGCTAATCCGCTTGTGGATGATTCTGTAAAGCTTGAAGGACTGAATTCCGTTAGGTAGCATTTTCTACTGGATAGGTTCGTTTTTTCCCAGGCTTCACGGGTGAGGTCGTTTTGAACATGAAGTATAGCTTTGCCTTTCACGCGTAATTGAATTCGTGCGGATGCATCATAAAATAAGGCACTGATCGAATTGTTTTGAGCTAATTCAGTCCATTTTCTACTTCGAATGTCTGTATGAAAGCGTAGTTCTTTTGCTGAGGGAATAGCTTTGCGTAGCACAACTGTGCGTATACTGACTTCTTCTTGATTGATGGTTGCAATACTTGGCGTGTGAAAGGCATCTCTGCTTTTAGTCGCTCCCATGAATAGTCGGTCCCAAGCATCTTGTTCAATTTCAGCTAAATTTAAATCCATGTAATTGCCGTAAATTTCATCTGCTATTATCTTCATATAGGTTTAACGGATAGATTAGCTAAAAGTTATTTTATATCCCTATAGGATTAAGTTCTATATTAAATTGTCATACTTTTTATTCGCTTTTAGGCCATTATTGGGCATCCGCTGACCGTTTAATAAGTATTATTAGATGCCACGAAGTTCTATTTTTAACTTGATGAATTATAATTATTTCTACTACCATGAAAAACTATTTTCTACTAAGTCTTCTTTCGATTTTGTTCTTTTCCTGCTCAAAGGAAATCCTCCAACATAAATTAACAGTCGATGTGAGTCCTGCCAATGGTGGAACTGTCACTCCCCCATCTAATTCGTATGAGAAAGGTCAATCTTTACAATTATTAGCGACACCCACAGGAGAATACATATTCAAATCTTGGAAGGGTGATCTGGTTGGGAATGCAAATCCGAGCACATTGGTCATTAACCAAGATAAGCAGGTGACAGGATTATTTGAAAAACGCCAATATCCCTTAAATCTAACTATTGAAGGAAACGGAACAATTAAGGAAGAAATCATTGCTGTAGCAACCCAATCGCAATATCCATCGGGTACCACCGTTCGATTGACGCCACAACCTTTGGAAGGTTGGGCATTTAGTTCTTGGTCGGGCGATGTGCAAAGCCAATCAAATCCTTTGGATATAAAAATAGAAAAGGCCGTTTCGTTGAAAGCCGTTTTTGTCAAACTTAATTTAACGGGCTTAAAAATTGAAAATCCCATTGATACCCTCGTGATTAGTCACAAACATGCGTACCGCGTGAAAGGAATTTATTCCGATAATTCGTCGATTGATTTATCAAATGCTGTCAAAATAGCTATTTCAGATGCGAAGGTAGGTTTGTTGGCAGATAAGAAATTGGTTGGCAAACTTTCTGGAAAATCCCAAATAACAGTGAGTTTTGAAAACTTGAGTGTCACGGATGACCTGTATGTTTCTAACATGGAATTTGTCGCGATAGATCCTCAATTAAAATCTACGAAAAAAGGTAAAATCACGGTACCCGTTGTTATCGTCAATTATTTGCCTACAAACGATGGAATCCTGCTTGACATGCAACGCGCACCCGATGGCTATTATGAATTAAATAATTCAACCTTGGATCAAGCTAAAGCTAAGATTTTAGGCGATAAGATTGTTGAAAAAAATGCCATCGAAGAAGGTACACGCTTTCGGGATTATGCGAGCAATAAGGTTGATCCCTATATTTCGATTGACGTTGTAGGTTACGTCAATGTATATGAAATGGATTTGACGTTTTGGATGAAATCGATCTCTAATAATAAGCCTGTCGACATGAAGACGGTTGACTATTTTAAATTGTTTGATCGGATTAACATGAAGAATTTTGTGGAGGAGAAAGGTGTCAAAGAAGTGTGGATTACCTTATTTTCCAAAGATGAATACCCTTCGGTTATCAAAAACAATATGGCTGATGTAAATACGTACTACGGTTTACCTGAGTCGAACATGTCGAGCCCATTAACGGGGGATATTTCCAACAGCTATCGACATCCAAATGACCTTCCCAAATATTCGAAAACCTATGTTGTTTATGGAAACTCCGGACACCGGGGTGCTGATACCGATTTACATAATCGGGGGCATCAAATTGAGGCCCAATTATCGTATTTGGATAATACCTTAATTTGGAAGAATGCATTTTTGCCAACTTCTACCCTCAAGGAATTTAGATTAGGCAACTGTCATTGGCCTCCTAATGCTACATCCGATTATGATTACGGGAATAAGGTTTCCGTAAAATCGGATATTGCCACGTGGCAGCCTTCGGGTGGGCAATTTGTCGATGTGAATGTAGATACTTGGTTAGGTAAGAAGTATTCGTTTAATATGACCGCTCCTGGGATTCCTGGACCATCCAATTATGCAATCGATGCGCAAGTTAAATGGTTTATTTACTGGTGGCAGTCAATTCCTGGTTTTGGAAATCAAATTAATTACAATGGAAAGCCATTGAATAATTGGTGGGATTTATTCTACAATTGGGATGATGCGATACGCAATAAAAAAACGCTATGGGTGCCTTAATTCTTTTTATTTGATTATGCTTTTCATTTTAAAGAATCATCAATAATAACCTGAATTTAATATAGAAAAATGTCTGAGCTAGCTGACCTGAAATACATGCTTGTACCCTTAATTGAATTCGTGCAGATGCATCATAAAATGGGGCACTGATCGAATTATTTTGAGCTAATTCAGTCCTTTTTCTACTTCGAGTGTGTAGTTCTTACTTATCTCCATTTAAATTACCTAAACTCAAAAACTTATTTTTTTTGAATATTATCAGTTTTCCCGACCTCTGTGGTGTTAAATTCAATTAATATTGATTTTACTCGAT
>JBDLUL010000076.1:0-5703 GCA_039805345.1 Bacteroidota bacterium
TAACGTAAATTAAAGTGAACAGCATTCACCAAACCTGTTTTTGCGGCTAGCTCCACCAAGTCCTCTGCCTCATGCAAATCTTTGGCCAAAGGTTTCTCACAAACCACGTGCTTGCCAGCTAATAAAGCAGCTTTTGATTGTGAATAGTGAAGGAAGTTGGGTGTGCAAATGTGTACGCATTGGATATCGTCTTGCTTTAATAAGTCTTCAAACGTGTACCAACGGCCTATGCCCAATTGTTTTGCTTTTGCCTCAGCTAACTCGATGTTAACTTCACAAAGAGCGGCCACATCAATATTAGGTAAACGGCGGAGTGCCTCAATGTGTGCGGGTCCGATAAATCCTGTACCTACGATACCTACTTTAATTTTCGTCATGATCTATTATATTTCAAATTTTGTCCATTTATTTTGGTTGTCTTTGGCCGAACGAACCACGTTCTCAATGAATGCCATCCCCATAATTCCCTCGTCTATGCCGGGGAAATCATACATCGGATCTTGTGGCTTTCCTGCCCAACGCGCGCGAACCGCAAAAGCGAAGTTGCGGTAGATATTCGCGAACGTTTCTACATACCCTTCTGGGTGTCCAGCCGGTTGGCGTGAATGCGCGTTCGTTGCCGCAGATAAATTACCCACAGCCGTACGAATCGTACGTGCACCTTCGTCACGGGTACGGAAAGTCAAGGTATTGGGCTCCATTTGATGCCAAGTAATTCCGGCTTTGCTTCCATAAATACGGAAGTTGAAGTCATTTTCTTCTCCATTGCATATTTGTGAGCAATGTAGAACACCTTTGGCACCGTTATTATAATGTAGTAAAATGTTCCCATCATCATCTAACATACGGCCTTCTACGAAAATTGTTAAATCGGCGCAAAGCTCCGTAATATGCAATCCTGTGATGTATTCAATTAAATTCTCGCAGTGCGTTCCGATATCGCCAATAGCTCCAGCAGCACCACAACGTTCGGGGTCTGTGCGCCAAGCGGCTTGTTTTTGACCGGTAGCTTCCACTAAATCGATCAACCAGCCTTGTGGGTATTCCACAATAATCTTGCGAATTTCACCTAATTGGCCGGAATCAACGAGGTGTTTCGCCTCTTTGACCATCGGATAGGCCGTATAATTATGAGTCAATGCGAAAATCAAACCTGATTTATCGATGATCTTTTTCAATTCTTTAGCTTCCGCCAAATTCAACGTAGCTGGCTTATCGCAAACAACATGGAATCCATTTTCTAAGGCAAATTTTGCCGCAGGAAAATGTACGTGGTTAGGTGTTACAATGGAAACAAAGTCCATACGTTCACCTTCCGGAAGTTCTTTTTCCTTCAGAATCATCTCTTCATAAGAACCATACACACGATTCTCTGGTAGATATAAGGCTTCGCCTGTTGCTTTGGATTTTTCGGGACTGGAGCTGAATGCCCCACAAACTAATTCGATTTCGCCGTCTAATTGGGAGCCTCTGCGGTGAACGGCACCGATGAAGGCTTCGATACTTCCGCCGATCATGCCCATTTTTAATTTTCTTCCTCGCCGACTAGCTGCGGTCGTGGATGTTCCACCTTGGATCATATATGATAGATTTAGATTGTTACAAAAATAGGGCTTAATTTGATTAAATTACCCTTTAAAGGACTCAGATTTTTGAAATATTTTCAAAATAAATCAGGTTTGTCGGTGGAATTCAAAAATCTTTTCGTTTTTTTGGTACGATTTTTCCAATGTTGAATTTAATTTTTTTAAGATTTCCAATTCTCTAAACATTTAACTAAAACTAATCTATTATGAATCAAACTGTTAATGCCAATCGTTTATTTTTGGCGTCCTGTTTTGCACTCATCACCACTTCCATGGCTTTTGGAATTCGTGCAGGGGTTTTAACTCAATTGGGACAAGATTTCCAATTAGACAATGAACAATTAGGCTATGTCAATCAAATGGCATTTTTAGGTTTTCCTATCGCCATGATCATCGGTGGACCTTTATACAATGTCTTAGGACCAAAGAAAATTATCTGGGTAGCCTTCTTTACACACGTTATCGGTTTAGTGATGACAATTTTTGCAGGTGGTTTCTGGTCGCTATTATTGTCAACATTCTTTGTTGGTTTTGGTAATGGAACGGTTGAAGCAGCATGTAATCCGATGATTTCTGACATGTTCGAAGGAAAAGAGAAGACAAAAATGTTGAATCGTTTCCATATGTGGTTCCCAGGAGGTATCGTAATCGCAACACTTTTATCTCAGTATATGACAGGTGCTAACATGGGTTGGCAATTGCAAATCGCTGCAATCTTAGTTCCTGCTGTGATTTATGCATATTTATTCTTTGGTCAAGCATTTCCAGCTGCGAAAGTAGAGGGCGGTGCTTCTACGGGTGAAAACTTCAAAGCGATGCTTTCACCGATGTATTTATTCATGTTGGCATGTATGGCTTTGACGGCGATCTCTGAGTTCGGTCCTGAGCAATGGATCGGACCTATCATGGGTCAAGCAGGTGCAAGTCCAATGATTATTTTGGCTATTGTAACTGGTTTAATGGCAGTGGGACGTTATTTCGCGGGACCTATTGTTCACAAATTAGATGCAGGTGGCGTATTATTAGTGTCAGCAATTTTGACTGCCATTGGTGTATATTTAATGAGCTCTGCAACAGGAAATATGGTGTATATCTCAGCGATCATTTTTGCACTGGGTGTATGTTATTTCTGGCCTACGATGATTGGATATGTGGCCGAAAATATTCCGATGACAGGTGCTTTCGGTCTTTCGATCATGGGCGGTATGGGGATGTTTGCTACGTCAATTTTCCAACCAATCATCGGAAAGTGGTTAGATGCCAACACAGCAGAGGCTTCAAAAACGTTAACAGGTGATGCAGTTGCTTTAGCCGCTGGACAAGCTACGATGGCACAAATGGTGTTGTTTCCTGCGATTTTAATCGTGGCTTTTGCGGGTTTATACTTCTTCGGAAAGAAGGCGAAACACGCTTAATCAATTCATTGATAATTTAAAAAAGGGAGCTTCGGCTCCCTTTTTTTTGTGCCTATTTCCAACTAGCTTTGGCAAACCTTCAAGGATTGCCAAAGCTTAGAGCGAGTGAGTATGCGTTATTTATGTTTGATATTTCTATTTGTAGCCTGTAAGCCTAATTACAATGTGGATCCATCCCAAGTGGAAAAGGCATTACACGGGCAAGAAAGTGAACATACAGAAACTAAGATTTTAGGGGAAACCCGACTGGGAAATTTTGAAATTACACTCGCCAAAGAAACGCCTTTACACCGCATTAATTTCGTGCGATTGGTTAAGATGGGTTATTTCACCGACCGCTATTTTTATCGAAATGTATATGAAATAGGTATGCAGGGTGGGGGAGAATTCGCGGATCGTTTGGCATATCTGGTACCTGCTGAATACCCTGATCACCTGAAGCCGGAACGCGGAACCATCGCGATGGCACGCTACGATGAAGGAAATCCGCAAAAAGCATCTTCGCCCACGGAGTTTTTTATCGTCACCAATACGGAGCAGGCTGCCCGCTTTTATAAGCAATATGTCGTTTTTGGTAAGGTTACCAAAGGATTAGCCGTCATCGACTCGATGCAAAAACAACGTTCTTTCGACGAAAAACCGGTGATTCCTGTCAAGTTTACGCTGTCTTTGGTGAAGGACTAATCAAGCTCGAAATGCCCGCAAAGGCCATGACCAATAAGCATCCCAATACATTCAGCCATAAAAAGGCCATCAAATCAATGTACCAGGCATAAATGACGAAGGCTTCTGCTACGATCGCCGACCAAAATACTTGATTTCCAGATGTCCGGGGTAAATAAAAGGCACATAAAAAGACACCCAAGATTGTTCCGTAAAACCAAGAACCAAGGATGTTGACGACTTCAATTAAACTGCCCATGTTGACGGCAAAATGAGCAACAATCAAGCATAAAATTCCCCAGCCCAACGTGATCAATTTGGAAACCCACCAATAATGTTGGTTTGAGCTATCTGTATTCATAAAACGCTGGTAGATATCAACCATGCTCGTTGAGGTAAGTGATCCGAACGCTGATGCCATTGAACCCATAGAAGCCAATAAAATCATCGCAATAAGAAAGCCTACCACCCCAATCGGTAAGTTATCCGTGATGAATCGTAAAAAGACATAATTAGTATCTTGTTCCTCAAAATCCGCATGTGATTTTTTGATTTCGCTCACGGCTTGACTGCGTAATTCCTTTTGCTTCCCTTGTAAACCGAGAATGGAAGTCTGTAACTGTTCAGTCTTAGCTACATCATTGGTTTTGATGGCCTGCACTAATGCTATTTCTTGCTGTTTTTTTACCTCAAATACATGGCGATGATCCGCATTAACTTGCTTATAATTCGCTTGTTGGCTCCACAATCGCTCCGAATTTTTATTGAAAAATATAGGAGCCTCTTGGAACTGATAAAAGATGTACACAAATATCCCCACGAGCAGAATCAAAAATTGCATCGGAATTTTCAGAAATCCATTTAATAACAGTCCTTTCTTACTTGCTGTAGCCGATTGGCCGGATAGGTAGCGGCCTACTTGACTTTGGTCTGTACCAAAATAAGAGAGTTGAAGGAAGAAGCCTCCGATGATTCCCGACCAAATATTATAACGATTATTGATGTCAAATTTCCAGTCAATCAAATTAATCTTGCCCATTTTACCTGCGATGAGCAATGATTCATGGACACCTATTTCTTTGGGCAATTGATGTATGATCAGTACCGCGGCGAGGAACATGCCCGCAAGGACCACCGACATCTGTAACATTTGGGTATACGAGATTGCCTTTGATCCTCCCAACATGCAATAGGTCGTTACAAGTGTTGCTGTCAAGGCATTGGTCCAGGATAAATTCCATCCCAATAAGGTCGATAGAATAATGGATGGAGCTGCGATAGTGACCCCTGTCGATAAGGCGCGCGGTATAAGGAATAATAAACTCGTTAATATACGCGTCTTCGAATCAAATCGTTGTTCTAAAAATTGATAGGCTGTGTAAACTTTCAGTCGGTAATAATTCGGAATGAAGGTAACCGAAAGAACAATCATGGCAATGGGTAAACCCAAGTAGAATTGTACAAAGCGCATGCCATCTGTATAAGCCTGGCCCGGTGCTGATAAAAATGTAATGGCTGAGGCTTGAGTTGCCATCACAGACAGCAACACATGATACCAGGGTAATTCACGGTCGGCCAGTAAAAATCCTTGTAACGAATGTTTAGTCTGCTTGCCACGGTAGATTCCATAAAAGACGATTCCTCCAATGGTACTTAGCAATACGATCCAATCGATGAGCGTCATTTCTTATTGATATAGGTAACTGAAAACGATAAAGAATAGAATAAGACCTAAAAGGAATAATCCGAGTGATATATACCAATTTGCCCATTTGGGGGCATGTTGTTGTGATTCAGTTTCCATGGCGGTGGTTTAGACCTTCGAAATTACATATATTTCAACGATTATTTTGAGAATGCTATTGGAATAATACATTTTGCTTCTTACCTTTGTAGTCCAAATTACGCGGGTGTGGTGGAATTGGTAGACATACCAGACTTAGGATCTGGCGCCGCGAGGCATGGGGGTTCGAGTCCCTCCACCCGTACCAAGGCAAGCCCTCAACACCGATAGGTTTTTGAGGGCTTTTTTTAATTGA
>JBDLUL010000077.1:0-12032 GCA_039805345.1 Bacteroidota bacterium
CTAATTCTTGTTGGGCATCTGCAATCCGGTAATCGATTTGCTTAGCAAAATCAGAACGATCGAAAAAAGAACGGGTGAAACTTTCCAACTCCTCATTGATATCAATCGTTATGAGTTTACCTGCTGGTCTCAATCCTTCAGCTAAACATAAAGCAGAATAACCCGTATAAGTGCCTATTTCAACGATTAATTGAGGTGATATCAGCTTGGACAACATTGACAAATAGCGTCCCTGTAAATGCCCTGAAAGCATACGAGGCTGTAAGATGCGCGCATGCGTTTCTCTATCTAAGGATTGTAATAATTCAGACGGCGTATCCGAAAAAAGTCTCGAATACTCCTCGATAGCCTCGTTAATGAATTCCATTATTTGATTCCTGTATAAAAGAAGTCCAATGATTCCGCAGGCTTATCGCTTAAGAAATAATCATCAACTTGAATGGAATTTACTAAATCATTACTCGATTTCGATATCGATAAGCGACTCAAGCGATTCGCAATATCATAAGGTACCTGTAACCAAGTTCGTGGTAAACGATATTGTAAATTGAAAATATCAAACCGAGTGATTTTCTTCACGGATTTCTTGTTCGCTTCGTAATAGTCCATGACCTTTTGATTTCCGTGAACACCTTCCATAATGACTTCTGAGAAATACTTCTTCATTAAATCTCCTAATTCATTTGCCAAATACTCACGTACATGCCATGGATTTCTCGATAATGAAAAGTCGCGATTCACCGTGGTCAAATACAATTTTCCACCTGGCTTCAATACACGAGCAGCTTCTTGCAAGAAAAAAGCATCATTTTCAATGTGTTCAATCACTTGAAACGTGATGACAAAGTCAAAATGATTGTCAGGCAAATCCTGCAAAGGAGGCAAAAACATATCAATGAATTTGAAATCAGGATATTGAGCCGACAAACTTTGCATCAACTCGGTGTTTTTATCTACACCTGTATACGCACTTACTTTATCTGCCAAAACCGCTACGCCACGGCCTGTACCGCAACCAATCTCCAAAACATTTCCGCCAACCAATTGGCTAACATGCTGGTAAGGAAACAATAAACGCTGGTGAACAGGATTATCTGAAGGAATTTCAGACGAGGCAATTTCAGTAGTTTTGTACATACAGATTAAATTTGACACAAAGGTAAAATTTTTAAGGCAGAATCTGTAATTTGAAATATGCTTTCCTTGTTTCCCCTATCTCCTGAACAAAACCTACTACCCTACGACGGGGAGGTTTTCTACTATGCAGATTTTTTTACTGCCCAACAAAGCCATGAATTTCTGCGCATTCTTACCAATGAAATCCCATGGAAACATGACGAAGTCGTCATTTTTGGTAAAGTCATTCAAACCCTTCGAAAGGTTGCCTGGTATGCCGATTACGAAAGACCCTATACCTATTCTGGACGCACAAAAATAGGTTTGCCATGGACACCAACCTTATTGTCCATCAAATCGGCCATTGAAGAAAAAGCGAAAATAACCTTTAACGGCGGTTTAATGAATTTCTACCACGACGGAAACGAAGGAGCGAGTTGGCATGCTGACAATGAAAAAACCATTATGTCAAACTCATGCATTGCTTCCGTTAGTTTTGGTGCAGCACGAAAATTTGAATTCAAGCATAAACAGACACAAGAAAAAGTAAGCTTAACATTAGCCCCAGGAAGCCTCTTATTGATGCAAGGAACCACCCAAACCCATTGGATTCATCAGTTGCCCAAATCAAAAAAAATAAAGGATCCTAGGCTTAATTTGACATTCAGACAGATGATTTGAAAAAAAATGCCGACCTTCGTATCAAATTTACAGCAATCAACGTGTCAGAAGAAAACGAATCAAGACCGCCTTTTAAGCGCCCATTTAAACATTTCACAAGTCCCAAAACTGAAAATAAAGAGTTGGTTTTTGGAATACAATCCGTATTAGAAACCATTCGTTCAGGTAAGGAGATTGACCGTTTATTGGTTCAACGTGAACTAGGAAATAGCGAAATACTTGATTTAGCGCGTGAAAAAGGCATTCAAGTACAAAAGGTTCCCTTAGAAAAACTGAATCGCATTACACGTAAAAATCACCAAGGAGCCATTGCATTCGTTTCTGTTATTCATTATGCGAAATTAGAAAATGTTATCGCAGACACCTTTGAGAAAGGTTTGGTTCCCTTTATTTTGATTCTTGACCGCATTACCGACGTACGTAATTTCGGAGCAATCGCCCGAACTGCTGAATGTGCTGGAATTCACGCAATCGTAATTCCTTCCAAAGGTGCTGCTCAAATAAATGGCGATGCCATGAAAACATCATCTGGAGCGTTAAACTTCATACCCGTTTGTAGAGAAGATAGTTTATTGCAAACAGTTGATTTTCTTCAAAACTCAGGCTTAAAGGTTGTTGCATGTACAGAAAAAGGTCGCAGTTCTGTTTATGCAGTCGATTACAGTGGTCCAGTTGCCATCATCATGGGTTCTGAGGAAGATGGAATCTCTGATGAATTAATTCGCAAATCAGATGATTTAGCTGTCATCCCACAAAGTGGTCAAGTTGGCTCACTCAATGTGTCTGTAGCTGCGGGTGTTGTTATTTTCGAAACAGTTCGTCAACGCAGCATTTAATTCTTTCGTAATATTTGTGTCGCCGAGGCTTGTGCTTTTGGCAAAATTGTTACGTCGGCAATATTCACATGTGCCGGTGCTGTCACGATGTAACGAATAACATCAGCAATATCTTCCGCAACGAGCGGCTCATACCCAGCATAAACGGCATCTACTTTTTGTTGGTCCCCTTTAAATCGTACAGCGGAAAAATCGGTATTAACAGCCCCGGGTGCTACATTAGACACCTTGATGCCATATACATTTAAATCCTGACGCATTCCTTGCGAAAGTGCTTCAACGGCCGCTTTGGAGGCACAATACACGTTTCCATTTGGATAGACTTGTTTCCCTGCGATCGATGAAAGATTAACAATATGTCCAGCAGCACGCTGAATCATACCCGGGATTACCATCCGCGAAACATTTAATAAACCATCCACATTACTGTGCATCATCGCATCCCAGTCGGCGGGATCCCCATCCTGAATTGGACTCATACCATGTGCATTTCCCGCATTATTAACTAAGACATCAATCTTATTCCAAGCTTCGGGAAGTGATCGAAAAGCCACCTCTACCCCATTACGATCGCGCACGTCAAAGGTCAATAGATAAGTATCAGTCTTTAAATCCTTGCTTAAGGCTTCCAAACGCTCCAAGCGACGGCCACATAGAATTAAATGATATCCTTCAGCCGTCAGCGCCTTAGCGGTTGCCAAACCAATTCCTGAGCTCGCGCCCGTGATGCATGCAATCTTATTCATGGGAAAAATTTTTACCGAAGGTAATGCCTTCGAGGTGTTCTAAAAAATTTGCGCGTAATTTGTATAAATATTTATAACGCATGAACTTCTTAATTGTTGGCTTAGGCAACATCGGTCCCGAATATCTTTTTACCCGACACAACATCGGCTTCATGGCTTTGGACTACCAGGCGAAAGAAAAATCAATTAGTTTTTCGCAAGACCGATTAGGAGCAATTACATCCTATAAGTTGAAAGGACATCAAATACACTTATTGAAACCAAGTACATTCATGAATTTGAGTGGAAAAGCCGTTAATTATTGGTGCCAACAATTAAAAATAGAAAATGACCGCTTATTAATTCTAACAGATGATATCGCACTTCCTTTTGAAACGCTCCGTTTAAAACCCAAAGGATCTAGCGGAGGACACAATGGACTTAAAAGTATTGAAGGCGTTTTAAATACACAGGAATATGCCCGCTTACGCATGGGCATCGGGTCAGATTTCTCCAAAGGTCGCCAAGCCGATTTTGTATTAAGTAACTTTTCCGAAGAAGAAATTGGACTTATCCCATTCATCCTAAATCGTTCCAACGAGATCATTGATTCCTTCTGCCTTCAAGGTATCCAACAAACAATGAACAAATACAACCAATGATTGTACTTTTTAAAGAATTTTATAATTTTTCCTAAATTTTTAATTTAGAATTATCCCGAAGGTTTACAATTGTTATCCAAATATTATTTGGTATATAATCAAAATATATAATATTTATTCTGATTTAAGAGGTAAAATCAAAAAATAATTAATTTTAGATTACAAAATTGTCCAAAAGCAAGTTTTGCTATATTAAAAAAATGCAATAATTTTGTATCGTTGATTTAGTTAATAAATATAACGAATTTATGAAAAAGCAAATTTTAATGGTTAGCGTTTTAGTAGGACTAAGCCTAACAGCAACAGCGGTAAAAGCGAGCGGAACGGCATCACATGTAGATGCGTCGACAACAGTATTGTCACACAAAAAAGAAACCCTATCTGAAGTTATTCAGTCATTGATAAAGAAAGATTTTGTAGGAGCTTACGCATCTACATCAGCAAGTTTAACAATTTCGATTTTAGAGAATTATCAAAACAACCAGTCGGCTTATTTAAAAGCTAGCAAGGCAGAACAAGCACTTTTCAACGAGACTGTTCAATCCATTGTAAACCAAGCGGGTGTTTCTGATGAAAAAACGAATACTTGGGTTAAAGAAATTAACAAATCTGCGAAAGCAATTAACGCAATTTGGTCTGTATTGGCCATTGAACCGAAAATTGAAGCAGATTTCGCAAACGAATCAGAACAAAATCAAGAACTGATCGTTGTATTTCAAAATTAGATTGTAAGTAGTTTTCATAGTTAAATAGGTTTAGAGGTAATCAAAAAAGGCGCTGTTTCTGACGGCGCCTTTTTTATTTTTTTGCACTAAACTCATATTATTTAAACAAAACATCTATATTTGTATAAATTTTCATAGTTAAATAGGTTTAGAGGTTAAACAAATAAGGCCAGAAGTTTCTTCTGGCCTTATTTTTATTTAATCGATTCCCATTAACTGATCGATGCACCATTCCAAATTGCCTTGCTTGGCTGCATGAAGGCTAAACTACCATCTGCATCCTCTGCCATCAAGATCATCCCCTCGCTCTCCTGCCCCATAATTTTTCGTGGTGCTAAATTTGCCAAGAAACAAACTTGTCGGCCAATAACATCCGCAGGCTCAAAATGCTCCGCAATACCACTCAAGATTGTGCGCTCTTTTTGACCATCGTGAACAGCAAGCTTCAAAAGTTTCTTACTCTTTTCTACCTTCTCTGCAGCTGTAATATGACCGACACGCAAATCCATTTTGGAAAATGCCTCAAAATCAATCGTATCCTTGATCGGATTCACTTGCTTACTCGCTAATTCCATCGCCGCTTTTGTTTCTTTTAATTTATCAACTTGTGCTTGAATCACATCATCTTCCAATTTCTCAAACAAAAGACCTGGATTAGCCAGCTTTTGTCCGACAGGAATCAATTCAAAATCACCAATACTGTTCCAATCTAATTCCTGAATACCTAAAGCTGTACGTAATTTAGCAGCGGTAAAAGGGATAAATGGCTCCAAAGCAACAGATGCATGTGCAACCAATTGAACCGCATAGTTCAATACCGTTCCTGCTTTTTCCTTATCCTCTTTGATAATTTTCCATGGTTCCGCATCAGCCAAATACTTATTACCGATACGCGCAATTTCCATCGCTAATACCAAAGCATCTCGGAATTTATAATGCGCTAAAGCCGCTTCCAATTTGGCAGGTATATCAGCCAACGCTTGTTTAACATCATCTTCTAGACCCGTCCCTGCAGCCTTTTTCGGCACAATACCATCAAAATTCTTATCAATTAACACAAATGCCCGATTGACAAAATTCCCTAAAATGGCAACCAACTCGGAATTGTTTTTGGTCTGAAAATCTGCCCAAGTAAAATCGGCATCCTTCGTTTCTGGACTTGAAGCAGTCAACGCATAACGCAACACATCTTGCTTACCAGGAAAATCTTGCAAATACTCATGCAACCAAACTGCCCAATTACGCGAAGTAGAAATTTTATCCCCCTCCAAGTTCATAAATTCATTCGCAGGAACTTGATCCGCTAATTGAAACTCCCCATGTGCCATGCACATCGCGGGAAAAATCAAACAATGGAAAACAATGTTATCCTTACCGATAAAATGCACAATCCGACTATCCTTCGCCTTCCAATATTTCTCCCAGTCGGCCGTCAATTGACTCGTCATCGAGATATATCCAATCGGCGCATCAAACCATACATAAAGCACTTTCCCTTCTGTATCTGGCAAAGGAATTGGTACACCCCAGTTTAAATCACGTGTCATGGCTCGTGGACGAAGCCCGTCCTGTAGCCAAGATTTTACTTGACCACTTACATTCGGCTTCCATTCAGGGTGCGAATTAACATAAGCCTCTAAAGCTCCTTGCCATTGATCCAAAGGCAAAAACCAGTTTTTAGTTTCTTTTAAAATCGGCGAAGCGCCACTTAATGACGATTTCGGATTGATTAACTCTGTTGGAGAAAGAGAAGAACCACATTTCTCACATTGATCTCCATAGGCTCCCGGCTGATGACATTTGGGACATTCTCCCGTAATATATCGATCAGCTAAAAACTGATCGGCCGCTTCATCATAATATTGCTCAGTAACCTCCTCAATAAACTTACCCTCCTGATATAAATGCAAGAAAAAATCTTGTGACATTTTGTGATGCGCGGGATCCGAAGTTCTCCCGTAAATATCAAAAGAAATACCAAAATCCTCGAACGAAGATTTGATGTTCGTATAATAGTAATCAACTACTTCTTGTGGCGTTTTCCCCTCCTTTTGTGCTTTAATCGTTATAGGCACTCCATGCTCATCCGTACCCGAAACAAAAATGACATCTTGCTTCTTTAAACGTAAATAGCGCACATAAATATCAGCTGGCAGGTAACATCCTGCTAAGTGTCCAATGTGAATGGGACCATTTGCATAGATTAAAGCGGCCGTGACAGTTGTCCGTGAAAACTCCGACATAGAATTGATTTAAATGAACTACAAAAATAGGATATTTTCACTCATAAAATTCTAAAAGACTGCTTGCATAATCAAAAAAATAAATTTATCTTTGCAGACATTTTAATTCAAAAAGGAAAAAATACATGTTAATTATTTCGATCAAAGAGAACGAGTCAATTGATAAAGCCCTTAAGCGCTTTAAAAAGAAGTTTGAAAAAACAGGCGTAGTAAAAGAATTACGTAGAAGATCTGCTTTTGAAAAACCATCAATTGCTCGTCGTAAGGAAATGATTCGCGCTGCTTACAAGCAAACGACATACGGAAATATCAACAACTAGTTTGTTTCGATTTTTCTTAGAATTGACTACTTTCGATCTATGAATCGCGAAGTAGTCAATTTTTTTTTACAACATCTTCAAGTAGAACGGCGATTAAGTCCTTTAACGCTACGTTCTTATGAAATTGACCTCCTTCAATTTCTTGATTTCCTAGCTCTCGATAGTCTTCAAGTAAACCAAATCAAGCCCCAAACCATTCGTTTATGGCTCGTGGAGCTATCCAATCATGGCATCCAAAACCGTTCCATTAATCGGAAGCTCGCTACCCTGCGGACCTTTTTCAAATACTTACAACGCCGCGGCGATGTAATTGACAATCCCATGCAAACCATTCGCATGGTCAAAACAAGCAAGTCTCTCCCGACTTATTTACGTGAATCTGAAATGGAACAGGTGTTTGCCCAGCAAGAAGTACCCAAAAACACGTTCGAAGAAGTACGCGACCAGCTTGTTTTAATGTTACTTTATGGCACAGGCATGCGACTAGCGGAGTTGATACAATTATCGAACCAACAGCTAAATCTTGCTTCAAAAACCTTGAGGGTCATAGGAAAAAGGAACAAGGAGCGCATTATTCCCATGCCCCAACTGCTCGTTGACCTCGTCAAACAATACCAATTGCTCAATCCCTTTCAAAGTCAAAGCTTGTTGTTAACCGACAAAGGAGAACCTTGTTATCCCATGTTTATCCAACGCCTAGTTAAGAAGTATTTGGGTGAGGTAAGCACGCTTGAAAAGTTATCTCCACACGTGTTACGACATAGTTATGCAACCCATTTACTAAATCGAGGAGCAGACTTAAATGCCATCAAAGAACTATTAGGACATGCGAATCTTGCTGCGACACAAGTATACACGCATAATTCGATGGAAAAATTAAAAGAAATTTATAAACAAGCTCACCCGAAAGCCTAACGAATCATGGGACCTTGTTGGTTTATCTGGGAAACATAGGACTCCGAACCAATCCCAACCGAATTAAAGGCCTTAGACATCGCTAATGCCACTTGATTCGCCGTATCTTCACCTTTCGACAAGGCAAACAAGGATGGACCGGAACCTGAAATGGAACAACCTAAAGCCCCAGCGCCCAACGCAGCAGCTTTTACCTCTTGAAATTGCGGAATTAATATAGAACGAGCTGGTTCTACGATGACATCCACGAGTGAGCGTCCAATTAAATCATAATCTGCAGTTAACAAACCCGCCACTAAACCCGCTACATTGCCCATTTGGGTAATCGTTTTTCCTAGCGTGATTTCTCGCTCTAAAATCCGACGTGCATCTTTGGTATTCACTTCAATCTGCGGATGTACAATACTCGCGTATAAATCTTTCGGCGTAGGCAATTGAATAATATCCAAAGGATCATAACTCCGAATAACAACAAAGCCGCCTAACAGACTAGGACCAACATTATCTGCATGCGCAGAGCCACAGGCTACACGCTCACCTTCCATCGCGAAAGGCAACAATTCTTTCTGACTTAAGGGCTTACCCATTAACTCATTCGCAGCAAAAACGCCAGCCACAGCAGAAGCTGCAGATGACCCTAAACCCGAACCCAAAGGCATGTCTTTATGCAAGGAAAGCTCAAATCCCTGCTCAGGCTGGCCGATAAATTCCAAATATTTTAATATGGCGATACCTGCGGTATTTTTGGCAACTTCTTTAGGCAATCGTCCTTCATCCCCGGTAATCTCCTTAATAACAATCCCAGGACTCGCTTTTTTCGTTAACACAACCTCATCACCTGGTCGATTTACTGCAAATCCAAAAATATCAAATCCACAAGCTACATTAGCTACCGTTGCAGGGGCATATACGCGTATACTTTCCATATTAAGACAAATAGCTACCAATTGACACAATATCCGCAAAAACGCCTGATGCCGTTACCTCAGCTCCAGCTCCGGGCCCTTTAATCACCAAAGGTCGATCATGATACCGTTTCGTAGTAAAGGCGATAACATTATCAGCGCCATCCATCTGATAAAACGGGTGATCTACCCCCACGGCACGCAAACCAATCGAGATCTTTTGATTTTCCAATTTAGCTATGTAACGAAGTACTTTTTTGTCGGCATATGCCTCATTCACCATCGCTTCAAAGTAACTATTCGCTTTATCTAATTCCTCAAAAAAAGCATCCACCGTAGGAGCTGCCTCACATGCGGATGGAATAATTTTTTCGATCGTGATATCAGCAAATTCTAATTTCAAGCCAATTTCCCGACTCAAAATCAAGATCTTACGAGCTACGTCCATCCCGCTCAAATCTTCGCGTGGATCTGGCTCTGTGTATCCCTTTGCCTTCGCTTCGCGCAATACAGCAGCAAATGATTTACCAGGTACAAATTGATTAAACAAGAAAGACAAGGTACCTGAAAGAATACCTTCGATTTTCTCGAATCGATCACCTGATGCGATTAATCCTTGCAAAGTATTGATGACTGGCAAACCAGCGCCTACATTCGTCTCATACATAAACTTCACCCCTTTGCTTAAGGCTGTTTGGTGCAAAGTCGCATATTGTTCGTATGGGCCTGAATTAGCAACTTTATTTGGCGTTACTACCGACACATTTGACTCAAAGAGCCCCAAATAATGTTGGTGGATTTCCTTGCTTGCCGTACAATCTGCAAAGATGGAATTAGGCAAATTTAGGCGCTTAATTTGTTCAACAAAACCGGCTAATGAAGCTGATTCTCCATCCGAATCCAATAATTCAATCGCTTGATCAATCGAAATACCAGCCGGATTAATTAATTGTTTACGCGAATTCGCGATACCAACTAATTGGATGCGCAATCCCTTGTATTTTTCTAAATAGCGCTCTTGACCTACCAATTGGTTTAATAAAGTTTTACCAATCAAGCCGGCACCAACCAAATACAAGTTCAAGGTCTTGATTTGAGAAAAGAAAAAGGTCTCATGAATGACATTCAGAGCTTTTGAAAGGTCTTTTTTCTCAATTACGACTGATATGTTTAATTCGGAACTACCTTGTGCTGTTGCAACAATGTTAATTCCATTTTTACCTAATACAGAAAATAATCGTCCACTAACACCGGTATGCCTGCGCATCCCCTCACCTACAACCGCAATAACGGATAAATCTTGTTGGATATCGATTCCCTCAATATCACCTGATGCAATTTCCTGCGCGAATTCTTTGGCTAAAATCTTGTCAACTTTCGATGCAACTTGTGGATCAATCGCGAAACAAATCGAATGCTCTGACGAAGCTTGAGAAATCAACACGACAGAAATCTTTTCTTTTGCGAGAACAGTGAACAATTTGGCAGAGACACCCGCAACGCCTATCATCCCGGATCCTTGCACATTAACAAGTGACAATTCATCAATGGAACTAATTCCCGTGATAATATAAGGGCTTGGTGAAGAAACTTTGGAAACAACAGTACCTGCAAAAGTCTGATTAAATGTATTCAACACCCGAATAGGGATATTTTTCGCAAAAGCAGGTTGCAAAGATGGAGGATAAATCACTTTCGCACCAAAATGGGTTAACTCCATGGCTTCCGCGTAAGAAATCGAAGGAATTGTAAAAGCTGCAGCCACTTTACGTGGATCTGCCGTCATCATACCGTCGACATCTGTCCAGATCTCAATCTCTTTTACATGCAAAGCAGCACCAAATATGGATGCCGTATAATCCGAACCTCCCCGACCTAATGTCGTTGTATCGCCAGCGTCATTAGAACCTATAAAGCCCGTAATCAATGCAATTTCGTCCACATGAGCGTTGAAATCCGCTTGAATCAAGGCATTTGTCTCAGCGAATCGTACTTCTGCCTTACCAAACTGTTGATTTGTTTTTACCACATCCCGCGCATCTAAAAATCGCACGGGTAATCCGCGCTGCGTTAAAATTGCCGTGATTAAAGCAGTGGATAGACGTTCACCAAAACTAACCAATAAGTCAGATGTCTTTGGCGAAATCTCTTGAATCAAATTGATTCCTTTTAACACATCGCGCAATTCATTAACCAAGGTACGAATCTGGGCAATTACTTGCGATTGGGCTGTTACCGGAATAAAATGTCGAATTACCTCAAAATGACGTGCTTCTAAGGCTTCAATGATCGTAGGCTCAAGTGTCTTTTTACTCGCTGCGGTTGCGCCTGCTTCTAACAAAGCATTTGTCACACCACTCATGGCGGAGAAAACAACAGCGAAAGAGGATTTTACTTGATGATTAGCCTCGATAATGGCCAAAACTGATTCGATACTCGCAATACTTCCACAACTGGTACCACCGAATTTTAATATTTTTTCCATTAGAAAAGAAAATGAAATGATCCTTAGCTCTACAAACAGCTAAGTAAAGTCTACAAATATACTAGTTTAAGCGGTATTTCCCCCAAGAACTCTATGCCCTTTCTGCTTTCTTTTCGAAATTTTTTGATAATTATCAGACAAGATGGAAATTGTACCATCTACCTCTAAAACAGCCAAATTCACTTCTGCAATCGAAGCGACACCATGTTCACGAATAGCTGCGTCCAATTGCTCCCTATTTAAAGAGGCATTTGCCATGGCGGATTCATTTATATTGCCTTGATAAACGAGGACAATAGGCTCCCCTTCAACTACTTTGCGAAGCGAAGGAAATAGAAACTCGAGTTTTTTTATGACGTAATTAGCCGAAAACAAAGCAAAAGCTGCCACCAATCCACCGGAAAGCGATGAATCAGAAC
>JBDLUL010000078.1:0-13627 GCA_039805345.1 Bacteroidota bacterium
GCTTGCCCACATAAAGCCGTATTTTTGTGCACATTTTTAGCAGCATGAGTCAGAAAAAAGAAAAGAAAGCCCCAGTGGTGTTGGAACAAATTGCCATTTTGGATTTTGCCGCTGAGGCAAAATGTATTGCCAAAGTGAACGATGAGGTGATTTTTGTACAAGGAGCAGTGGCTCCGGGCGATATTGCCGACTTGCGAATTTTGAAGTCGAAGAAAAGTTTCAAACAAGCGCAGGCGATCAATATTCAACCGCTTTCAAAACACCGTACGGAGGTGGCTTGTACCCATTTTGGTATTTGTGGTGGATGTAAGTGGCAACATGTTTCTTATGAGGCTCAAACGGCATTTAAGGCCCAACAAGTTAAAGATAATTTGACGCGAATCGCGAAAGTAAAATTGCCTGAATTTCAACCCATTCTTGGTTCAGAAGAGACTTACTATTACCGTAATAAATTAGAATTTACGTTTTCCTGTGCACGCTGGCTAACGGAAGATGAAATAGGAAAAGAAGATTTAGGATCGATGAACGCCTTGGGATTTCATGTTCCTGGACGTTTTGATAAGATATTACCTGTTGACCACTGTTATTTGCAGCCGGATCCTTCGAATGCCATTCGAAATGGTGTGCGCGATTTCGCGGATACGAATGGTATATCGTATTATGAATTGAAAAACCAACAAGAAGGCGCATTACGGAATTTGATCATTCGAAATACAGTTACCGACGAATGGATGGTGACAGTCCAGTTTGCATATGCAACGGAAGAGGAGATTCGTTTGGTTATGGAATATTTGAAATCAACATTCCCGATGATCACTTCTTTGAATTATGTCGTGAATCAAAAAGGAAATGACACATTTCATGATTTAGAAGTTGTTTGCTACCACGGAAAGCCATTTATGGTTGAAACCATGGAAGATTTGAAATTTCAAATTGGCCCAAAGTCATTCTTTCAAACAAATGCGAAACAAGCTTTAAAACTTTACCAGTTAGTCAGGGAATATGCTGATTTACAAGGGAATGAAATTGTTTATGACTTATATACGGGTACAGGAACAATCGGTTTATTTCTGGCGAAACACGCGACGAAAGTTGTTGGTTTGGAATATGTAGAAATGGCAGTGGAAGATGCGCGCATCAATGCCGAATTAAACGGAATCAAGAATGCCACCTTCTTTGCTGGTGACATGAAGAAGGTCTTGACAGAAGAATTTATTGCTATTCATGGATCCCCCGATGTTATTATAACAGATCCTCCGCGTGCGGGTATGGATTTAGATGTAGTGAATCAAATCTTAGCTGTTAAGCCGAAAAAGATTGTTTATGTAAGTTGTAATCCTGCAACGCAAGCGCGTGATTTGGCTTTGTTGGATGTTGCCTATGAAGTAGATGTCGTACATCCAGTAGACATGTTCCCGCAGACGCATCATGTAGAGAATATTGTTAGATTGAGAGTTAAAAACTAAGACTTAAGAACTAAGAGTTAACAATTTAGAGATAATTGTGTATCCTTGAATTATGCTTTCAACTCTTAACTCTTAGCTCTTAACTCTTAACTCTTAACTCTTAACTCTTAGTTCTTAACTCTTAACTCAAAAAGGGCTATTCAACGGATCAAAATCTTGCTCCGGTGGTAAATTCATTTTACTGCCTTTAAATACGGCATCTCCTCCCCCTTGTTCAAAATTGGATGTTTGGTCACCCAGGTTACTTAAATTAAAGTTTTCACCACCTTCAGCTCCGCCAAAAGGTTGGAAATCTAAGTCACAATATTTCGTGAATTTACCGATAAACTTCAGCCAGACACTGTCCAATGAACCCGAACGGTTTTTTGCCATAATGATCTCTCCCATTCCAGCTAATGAATTGCCATTCTCATCGGCCGTAATTTGATAGTATTCTGGACGGTAAATGAACATAACCTGATCGGCATCTTGCTCAATGGCTCCAGATTCACGAAGGTCAGATAACTGAGGTTTTTTATTTCCTCCACGAGTCTCTGTGGAACGGTTCAACTGCGAAAGTGCAATTACCGGTACATCCAATTCTTTCGCCAATTGCTTTAAGGCACGTGAAATTTGCGCAATTTCTTGCTCACGGTTTCCTGAAGCACCTTTGCCGCCATTATCTCCCGTCATCAACTGTAAGTAGTCAATGACAATCAATTTAATATCTTTTTGGGCCTTTAAACGACGACATTTTGCACGTAGTTCGAGGATTGATAAGGCCGGTGTATCATCAACAAAGATGGGAGCCTCATACAAACGCTTGATTTTGGTATGCAATTGTTGCCATTCGTGCGGCTCCAATTTTCCTTTACGAATCTTTTCGGCCTCAATTTCAGCTTCGGCAGAAATAATACGATTGACTAATTGCACGGCACTCATCTCTAGTGAGAACAAAGCAACCGCATGGCCCCATTCGACCGCCGCGTTCCGACAAGCCGAAACGACAAAGGCCGTTTTACCCATACCAGGACGGGCAGCAATGATGATTAATTCTTGTTTTTGCCAGCCTGATGTTAAACGATCCAAATCCGTAAAGCCGGATGGAATTCCCGTCATGCCGCTTTTTTGCTGTTGCTTCTCTTCTAATTCCGCGACGGCTTTCAAGAGGATGTCCGACATACTCTCGTAATTCTTACGAATATTGGATTCTGCTATCGTGAAAAGCTCTTGCTCCATGCGGTCCAAAATTTGGAACACATCCGTAGTATCTTCATACGATAAACGTTGGATTTCAGAAGAAACATGAATTAGCTGACGCTTGATGTATTGTTCAATAATAATACGCGCGTGAAATTCAACGTTCGAAGTTGAACTAACGCGTGAAGTTAATTGCGCCAAATATGCGGTCCCTCCTGCTTTTTCTAAATCTCCCGTGGACTTTAATTGGTTGTTGACCGTTAATAAATCAACGGGTTGAGATTGCTGGAAAAGTGCCTGAATCGCGCCAAAAATTTTGGTATGCGCCTCTTTGTAAAAACTATCAGGTTTTAGTAATTCAATCACATTCGCCAAAGGCTCCTTTTCAAGCATTAAAGCACCTAATAATGCTTCCTCTAAATCAACAGCCTGTGGAGGTAATTTGCCTAAACCTAAATCACTTAGCCGTTGTGGCATATTTGACCGATTTGAGCTATTTATGCCTTGTTTGCCCTTGTTAAAAGTTTGCGATGTGTTATTCGAATCCATAAGTACAATTTTACAATTTTTTATCAAAAATATCACCTTGTTGGTGAGATAAAATTTCAATATTTTTCTATTTTAGTACTTTAATTCAACTTATAAAACTTGCCTACTTGTTAGAGAAAATTATTTCCTTGTCGGACATCTCCCTGATTGAATTTTTAGGGGTTTCTAATTCCAATTTTCAGCTTTTAACCGAAGCATTTCCTCAGACCAAAATCATTGCCCGTGGGGATCAATTAATCATTCGTGGTTCAGATGATCAAATGGCTTTAGTGGAAGCGATTGTTAATCAATGTATTCAGCATTTGAATAAGCACAATACGTTTACGGCAGTGCATATGAAAGCCTACATCGAGGTAATGTTGAATCCTACCGGGGAAGAAATGGAGACACCTTGGGTGGAAGATAAAGATGTTTTACTATTTGGGAATAAAGGCATTGTCATCAAAGCCAAAACGCCTAATCAACGCAAGCTCGTTGACGCAGCATCTACCAACGATATTGTTTTTGCCATTGGGCCAGCTGGTACGGGCAAGACTTATACGGCTGTAGCTTTAGCTGTTAAAGCGTTGAAAAATAAAGAAGTTAAGAAGATTATTATTACAAGACCGGCCGTTGAGGCAGGAGAAAATTTAGGTTTTTTACCTGGTGACTTAAAGGAAAAAATTGATCCATACCTTCGGCCGATCTACGATGCGTTGGATGATATGATTCCCGCGGAAAAGTTGAAGTTTTACTTGGAAAATCGGACGATTGAAATTGCACCATTAGCTTATATGCGCGGTCGGACGCTGAATAAAGCATTTATATTACTCGATGAAGCCCAAAATACAACTTCGATGCAGATGAAGATGTTTTTGACCCGGATGGGTATTCAATCCAAAACGATTATCACGGGGGATAAATCCCAAGTGGATTTACCAAAAAATCAAACCTCGGGCTTAGGTGAGGCGGAACGTATTTTAAATGGTATTAACGGAATCGCATTTGTCGAGTTAGATGGCTCGGATGTAGTGCGCCATCGCTTAGTACGTAAAATTATTGAAGCCTATGGAAAGCAAGACAAGTAGCATCATTCAAGCTGATACCAATGCGCTCATAGCCGCGGTATTTGAAATACGAACAGAAGTATTTGTTCATGAACAAAAATGTTTGCCCTCGGAAGAGTTTGATGAGCTGGATGCACAAGCTATACATTTTTTATTGATTGAAAATGAACGACCGGTTTCCACCGGGCGCATTCGTAAAACGGACAAAGGGATTAAAATTGAACGTATTGCTACCTTGAAGGAATCTCGTGGTCAGGGATATGCAAGTCAAATGATTCGACATTTAATGCAAGAGGCTCAGGAACGCTATCCAGACCAAACTTATTTTTATTTACATGCCCAAGTGGATGTAATGCCCTTGTATCGCCAATTGGGATTTGAGCCATTTGGTGGAACTTTTATCGAGGCTGATATTGTTCATCAAGCCATGGAGTTAACCTTAAATGAAATCTAATGTCGATTAAAGCTATTGAGGCTGTATATCCTCCAGGACCTGCACATTTTGTTGGTGATGGTTTTCGCGTGCATAATTTTATTCCGAGTCGGCATGGTTTGGATATGCATCGCATGTCTCCCTTTATCATGATGGATTATGGTGCAAAATTCCACTTCCCTCCTTCTGATGCTCCGAAAGGAGTAGGCGTACATCCGCACCGTGGCTTTGAAACGGTAACAATCGCTTACAAAGGTCGCGTAGCGCATCATGATAGTGCCGGAGGTGGTGGAATAATCGGTGAAGGAGATGTCCAATGGATGACAGCCGCCTCAGGTGTCTTGCACAAAGAATACCATGAGGAATCGTTTAGTAAATCTGGGGGCGATTTTCAAATGGTACAATTATGGGTGAATTTACCTGCGAAAGATAAAATGTCTTCACCTAAATACCAGGCGATTGAGAACGCCTCGATTCCGCAAGTGCCTGTGGATGGGGGATTTATAGAAGTCATTGCAGGTTCTTTTCAAGGTGTTCAAGGTAAAGCTAGCACCTTTACGCCGGTTCACATGTTCAATGCGCATTTAGCTATGGGAGGAAACACAGATATTACATTCCCTGCGGAGTTTAATACGTGTTTAGTGGTGGTAGAAGGAGAAATTCGCATCAATGGCGCTGAAGAAAAGATTCCTCTGGATCATTTTGTGCTTTTTGAAAACGAAGGTGAAACCTTTCACATCGAAGCAATGGAAAATTCCAAAGTGTTAATCTTAAGCGGAGAACCTATCCGTGAGCCGATAGCATCACATGGTCCTTTTGTGATGAACACTAGGCAAGAAATTATGCAAGCTTTTCAGGATTTTGAGGAAGGTAAATTTGGGGAACTCGATTAAGAGTTAAGAATGAAGAATTAAGAAATAAGAGTGAAGCATTAAAATCGAAAACATAAAACCCTTTTAGGTTTTTCTGATCATAAACTTTTAAAATAAAAAGAGGTAAGAGCTTCGTTGATAAACAACCAAACTCTTACCTCTTAATTCTTCACTCTTAACTCTTACCTCTTATCTCTTAAAAAGGTAAATCATCACCACTCTCCGCCGCTAATGGAGGAAAGTTATTTGCTGGTGCTGCACTTGTAGGAGCTGCTGCTGGAGCTGATGGAGCCCAACCTGCATTATCTTGCGCTGGAGCCGGTGCTGAAGCGCCAGAACGGTCTAAGCGATAAGCACGTATTTCCGTGTACCAGCGCTCATTGTATTCTCTTGATTCCACATTGAATTGCACTTTTACGATTTCACCCTCTTGAATAGGTGCTAAATCTTGGGTTTTATCTCCCCAAACCGACATGCAAACTTTTTTAGGATATTGATCTTGTGTCTCTAAAACAAACTCTTGTTTAATCCAGTTTGTTCCGTTTCTGCCTGTTCCTGTAACCTCAGACATTTTCTTAATAAGTTTTCCGCTTAGTTCTAAAGCCATTACTTGATAATTTTGATATGATTGAATTGTTGGCAAGTAAGTAAATATTTGGTAATTTTACTAACCGTTTTTGGCGATGTGGTGAAATTGGTAGACACGCTACTTTGAGGTGGTAGTGCCGCTTTAGGTATGGGAGTTCGAATCTCCCCATCGTCACGAAATTTTTGTTTAATCTGTAAATCATGTTGAAGATGAAGCCTTACAGTGTGTTACTTTACTATAACTATACTCCAATTCCCAATCCTGAGGAGTATCGTATCAAACACCACCTTTTTTGTATTGAGAACAATTTGCTTGGTCGAGTTATCGTGGCCGCAGAAGGTTTAAATGGAACTGTTTCAGGTCTCCAAAAAGATTGTGATACCTACATGCGTTGGCTAGAAAACGATCCGATTTTTGCGGATACTGATTTTGACTTTAAAATCGAATCCAGTGCCGTGCATACGTTCAATAAGCTTCATGTTCGTGTGAAAGCTGAAATTGTACACTCCGACTTACCTGTAAATCCACGTGTTAAAACGGGAAAACATTTAAAGCCAAAAGAATTTAAGGAGATGTTGAAAAACGATCCTGATGTGGTTTTGGTGGATATGCGTTCCAACTACGAACATGAGCTGGGTAAATTCAAAGGAGCTTATACCTTTGATATGGAGAATCTGCGGGATTTGCCACAACATGTTCAGGAGATTGAACATTTGAAAGGCAAGAAAGTAATTACCTATTGTACAGGTGGTATTAAATGCGAAAAGGCATCCGCGTATTTATTAGATCAGGGATTTGAAAATGTATATCAACTGCATGGAGGAATCATCAAATATGGTCTTGAAGAAGGTGGTGAGGATTTTGATGGCTCATGTTATGTATTCGATAACCGTGTGGCCACTCCTGTGAATTCAGTGAATCCAGCAGTTATTTCCAAATGTCATGTGTGTCATGAGTCCTCCGATCACATGGTTAATTGTGCTAATCCGGAATGTAATGAGCATTTAGCGATTTGTCCGAGTTGCCTGAAAGAAATGGAAGGTGCTTGTTCAACGGAATGTAAAGAACATCCGCGTAAACGACCTTACAATGAAAAAGGATATTACTCTAAAAATTCGGTTGGTTATTCGCCCGAGTTAGGATTCAAATCTTTTGGTAGAAATGAGAAAATTGAAAAGAAAAAAATGGCTCAAAATTGAGCCATTTTTTATTTGTCAACCTCTTCTACTCGGAAACGTGTGATATCCTTGATTAATTCAAGTGGCATAGGTAAATGATAGGGAAACTTTACTGCTCCCTTTGAACCTTCAAAGTCATTTAAACGCTCCTGAAATACGACCAAAGGTTTTGGCGTTGGGTAAAAGCCCAAATGATTATTCCATGCAGCAAAATGAACCAAGTTCTTTTTATACTTGAACGTAGGCATCCCATAGGCCATTGTCTCTTCAGTGCCTTCCGGCACAACACTACGAATCGCATCTCGAACTTCACGTAAGATTTTCTGAGTAGCTTCAGGGAACGTATTGATGTAATCTTCCATATAATTAGGCTAATTGACGATGTCTAACAAATAGAAATAAAGGAAAGGCAAAGGCAAATCCAATTAAGACAGTTGCTAATAAATAGAGGTAAAGGTATTTCATTTTGATGCGGATTCCTTCGACCAGCATAAAAAATGTCCCCGCGATGGCACCCGTCCAAAAATCAAAAGTTAAACTTTTGGCGTAGGGATTTGATGTCCATGTACTTTGAATAAAATTTAACACATCAAAGTGTCCGTTGTTTTCCTGAATGCCAATGAAAACATAGGATACGGTAATTCCTCCTCCAACAAGTGACAGGATAAAATAAAAGTAATGTGCGTTTTTCATAGTATTTGCTTTATGTTGATTTGACGACCTCTTAATTCGATGTAATCTCCTACCCTTTTTCCCATTAACAAGGCCCCCAATGGAGATTCGGGTGAAATTGCATAAATGGATTCCGTTGAACATGTAATCTGTCCCATCCCAATAGCCATGTAATAGGTTTCAAAATTAGTCTCAATCATCGAACCCAGCGAGACAAAATCTGTTCTCTTGTTCGGGTCAATGGACTTTATTTTACCAAATTGCTGTTGGTAGATATCGATACTAGCACTCAACTTATCCATTTCACGTTGCATCATCTCTCGACCAGTTTCAAATTTATCACCCGCACTGCTTTTGGTATCAGAATCGCGCGATTCTTTGGCAAGACTTAAATCGTGTTTTGCCTGTTGAATTTGGCTCTCCAATAGCGCGATGATCTTTTGGTGTATTTCTTCTTTGCTCCCGTGCATATAATGGATATGAATTCGAAAATTATCAATAATTTCGCGGATGACCTATTTCTCACCCACCGACTTAATCATAAATCCTAACGGGAGTTCTTATCATTTGGCTATTCGCCCTGATCAAGTTACAGACCAAATTATTTTGGTGGGCGATCCTGAGCGTGTTCCAAAAGTATCTCAATACTTTGATCGTGTTGATGTCAAAATACACAAAAGGGAGTTTGTGAGTCATTTTGGAGAACTAAATGGAAAACGAATAGGTGTAATTTCCAGCGGGATTGGTGCGGATAATGTGGAGATCGTATTGAATGAATTGGATGCATTGGTCAACATCGATTTTGATACGCGTTTCACGAAAAATTCACATAAATCTCTAAATCTAATTCGATTAGGCACCTCTGGAAGTATTCAAGAATCTATTCCAGTAAACACTTTTTTGATTTCAGAAGCTGCAATAGGATTTGATAATTTAGCGCAGTTTTATGGTTTTTCAGGTCCAAATATGTTGGATGAATCTCGATTAAATCTGTGGGCGTCCGCTATAAAATATCCGCTTCCGCTCTATGGAGCAAAAGCAAGTTCAACGCTTTTAAGTCAATTCGAATCCATACCCTTACGAGGATATACGCTAACGGCTCCTGGATTTTATGCTCCACAAGGAAGGGCCGTTCGGATGAAATCAATATTGCCTGATTTTTTACAAGATGTTTCTGCAAATGATTTTGAGGGGAACATGATTACGAATATTGAAATGGAAACAGCGGCATATTATGCATTTGCCTCGTCCATGGGGCATGAAATGATTTCCTTGAATGCGATTTTAGCGAACAGAATCACACATGAATTTTCGGAAGATCCTGAAGGCCAAATGCGAAAACTTATTGAACTTGCGTTAACTTCAATTGCATAACAAAATCGTCCATCACATAGCCATTTCCTATATCCAAAACCATTTCTTTGGCTCGAATGAACCCCTTTTTCTCGTAAAATTGAACAGCGGAATTGTGTTTGTTTACATTTAATTCAATTTGCTCCACACCTGCTTTCAAGGCATAATGTTTCACGAATTCAATGATTAGGCTCCCCGTTCCCTTGGATTTTTGATCTGGATCTAAATAAATTTTGTGCAACTTCATTCGTTTGGGTTCGGTTATTTCGAAGGAAAAATAACCCAACGGCTTTTGCTCTACTTCAGCCAAATAAAATGCTATCGAGGATCCTATTTGTTTTTTAAGCGTTTCTGTCGAGTACATCATATCGAGCATGTACAAGGTTTGTTCTTCAGTCAAAATATGACTGTAGGTAGGTCGCCATGCTTTTTCAGCGATTTGTTGGATGACAGGAATGTCAGAAATGTCTACTTTTCGAAATTGCATAGCTTATTTTAATGCGCGCAAATTTGTAAATTGCTGACAAATATACAATCTATGAAGCCACTTATTTTAATTGCCAACGATGATTCCATCACTTCCAAAGGAATTCGTGTATTAACTGAAATTATGTCGGAGCTGGGTGAAGTTGTTGTGATTGCACCCGATTCACATCAGTCGGGCATGGGACATGCGATCACGATGGGTGTACCTTTGCGCGTTACAGAAACACATGATTTTGGTCCACATATTAAATCATATAAGTGTTCAGGTACTCCTGCTGATTGTGTGAAAATAGGGAAACATTTGATTTTAAAAGAGCGCAACATTGATTTAGTCGTTTCTGGAATCAATCACGGTTCAAATGCGTCGATTTCTGTCTTGTATTCAGGAACCATGTCGGCAGCTATTGAAGCGGCCATGGAAGGAATTCCGGCTATCGGATTCTCCTTGTGTGATTTCAAATCCGATGCTGATTTTAGCCATTGCCACGATTATATTATCAAGATTAGTAAACAAGTGTTAGTACATGGATTGCCTAAAGGTTTAACGCTGAATGTGAATTTTCCGGCTAAATCTGAGACTGCTCCCAAAGGAATTAAGGTTGTTAAACAAGCTGATGCAGTTTATCGAGAACGTTTTGCCGAGCGTAAAGATCCATATGGCCAATCCTATTACTGGATGGATGGCGATATTGAACATTTTGATAAAGGGAACAATACCGATTTAGATGCTTTGGAAGCTAATTACGTAAGTATTGTGCCAATCAAATATGACCTAACGGACTATGACGAACTAAAGGAGATGCAATCTTGGGACCTTTAGCGCATAGGTTAATAAGGTTGTAATTGATAATACATCTTTGATTTCCCCATTGAGCGCCATTTGTATGGCTTCTTGAATGGGGATTTTTTTTATTTGTAATTGTTCTGTGTCTTCTGGCGCTGCCGCAGTAAACTTCAATCCTTCGGCTAGGTACATGATAGCCTTTTCATCTGTCACGGAATTTGAGAGGTAATTTTCGCCCAACATTGTCCATTGGGATGCAAGGATACCCGTTTCTTCTTTTAATTCCCGCTTTGCCGCATCCAAAGTAGATTCATCTTGACATCCTCCTTCAGGTAATTCCCAGGAATACGTATCGATGGTATATCGATATTGTCCAACTAAATATGTATTTCCCTCGGCATCAATGGGTAGAATGGCAATGGCTTGATTTTTGAAATGCACTTTCCCATAAATGCCTGGTTCACCATTGGGTTTGATGACATCGTGATGCTCGAGTCGTATCCAATCGTTTTCGTAGGCATTTGTGATTTGAGTTGTTTTCCAAGGGTTTGCTTCCTGATCCATCCAACAAAAATACTATCTTTGTTGACATTTTACGCGCATGAAACAGAGGCTTATTATTTTTTCGTTTGTATTGAGTTTGCTGATTATGGCAGCGAAGTTTTATGCTTATTATGTAAGTGGCTCCACGGCTATATTAACAGATGCCCTTGAATCCATTATTAATGTTGTCGCTGCCGCCTTTGCTTATTATTCAGTTTATTTGGCATCATTGCCACGTGATTTAAATCATCCATACGGTCATGGTAAAATTGAATTTTTTGCTTCTGGATTAGAAGGGGTGCTTATTTTATTAGCGGCAGCGTATATTTTCCTACATGCATCACAACATCTTATTTCCTCGCCGTCATTAGAGCGCTTGGATTTAGGAATGTATATTTCTTTAGGTTCTGCATTATTAAATGGCCTGATGGGCTTCTATTTGGTGCGATTAGGAAAAACATCACACTCTCCTGCCCTCGTTGCCGATGGGAAACATTTGTCCTTAGATGCCTATAATGGACTCTTAATTGTCTTTGCCTTAGGCTTGACTTTTTTTACAAATTGGATTTGGGTTGATGCGGTGGCTTCTATCATTTTTGCCTTGTTGATGTGTTGGCAAGGGATTCGACTCGTACGAGAATCTGTGGCTGCCTTGATGGATGAAACGAATCCTGCCGTTTTTAATAAAGTAATCGATTGGATAACGCAACATCAAAAACCTACTTGGATAGATTTACATAATCTTCGTATTCAGCAATATGGTGGCGATTTACACATTGATTGTCATTTGACTTTACCCCGTTATTGGGATTTGGGTCGTGTACACGATGAAATCGACGATTTCGAGAAAACGATGGGTAAGGTTTTACCTACTGAAATTGAAATATTTGTCCATGTAGATCCATGCCTAGATGCCTGTTGTTCGCATTGTGAGATGACTGACTGCCCTATCCGTGCTCACCAATTTTCGAATAAAATAGAATGGACGGCCAAAAACATGGCCATGAATCAAAAACATTTCAATGAGATTTAGGCCGGTTTAAGGCTTCCCATTCCACCATCAACGCCGATAATTTGTCCGGTAATCCAGGTATTTTCAGGTGCTAACAAAAAGGCGGTCAAATTAGCAACATCGCTTGATTCGCCTACGCGTCCTAATGGATGGCGTTTTCCGCCTGCCTCAATTTTTTCAGGACTATTTAATAAGGCTGATGCCAATGGAGTATTGGTCAAGGATGGTGCGATAGCGTTCACACGAATTTGTTGGCTTGCTAATTCTGCAGCCAATGAACGTGTTAAACCCTCAATCGCTCCTTTGGAACTTGCAATCGATGCGTGGAAACCCATGCCGGTTTGAACCGCAACTGTGCTATATAGCACGATTGAACCTCCACCATTTTGCTTCAGATTCGGTAAATATGCTTGAATTGTTTTGACCGCTCCCATAACATTGAGTTGGAAGTCCGCTTTGAAATCTTCTTGACTTAATCGGTGGAAAGGTTTTAAAACAATACTGCCTGGGCTGTAAACAATGCCCGAAATGGGACCTTCAATGCTAGGTAAAACTTCTTCGGAATTTGCATCCCAAACATGATTTTCACAAGCTGGATTAGCCGTACGGGCGATATTAATCACACGATGACCAGCGGCTAACAAATTATTTGCTGTTGCAGCACCAATTCCATGGCTTGCGCCTATAATAATGTAAGTTCCCAAAATAGCTTAGTTATGTAAAGAATCTAAAAATTCACGTTTAGTAGAATTTTCTTGGAATTTTCCACCATAAAAAGATGTAATCGTAGATGTTGCATCGTCTTTTACGCCACGTGATGATACACAAAGGTGTTTTGCATCAATGAATACGGCAACATGATCCGTTTTTAATACCTTCTGAAGGTACTTGGCAATTTGCATTGTTAAACGCTCTTGAACTTGTGGACGTTTGGCAAAATATTGTACAATACGGTTCAGTTTCGATAAGCCAATGACCTGACCTGAAGAAATGTAAGCAATGTGCGTGCGACCTACAATCGGTACAAAATGGTGCTCACAATTAGAGTAAAAACTGATGTTTTTCTCAATAAGCATTTCATTGTATTGGTATTTGTTTTCAAACAAAGCTACTTTCGGCTCATTCGCAGGATTTAAACCACTAAAGATTTCCTCGATATACATTTTAGCAACACGCTTAGGTGTTCCATGCAATGAATCATCGGTTAAATCTAAGCCAAGCGTTAACATGATCTCACGAAAATGAGATTCAATTTTGGCGATTTTTTCTGCATCAGAAAGAACAAATGCATCCTCCCTCATCGGTGTCTCGATTGAGGTGGCTACGTGATTGTCTCCAATTTCTTCGTCGGTTAACAAGAAACGGTCAGTATCAATTAGCAGGGAATTCAACGAAATTTCTTTCTGTTTCATATAATTTAATTTTAATATCTAATTCAGTGTTTATATGTGGTCTCAACTTATTA
>JBDLUL010000079.1:0-7260 GCA_039805345.1 Bacteroidota bacterium
CAAGAGGAACTCGAAATCATCCAACCCGTGATTGAAGAATACCGCAAGAAAGGCGTGTTGGTTTTTGGACCTTATCCGGCTGACGGATTCTTCGGAAAAGCACAATTCAAGGAATTTGATGGGGTTTTGGGCATGTACCATGACCAAGGATTGATCCCATTTAAATACATCGCTTTTGAAACAGGCGTAAATTTTACGGCAGGTCTGCCGATTATCCGCACCTCCCCTGATCATGGCACTGCCTATGACATTGCAGGTAAAAACGAAGCGGATCCAAGCTCCTTCTTACACGCATTCTTTTTAGCAATTGATTTGGTTAAAAACCGCATGCACGTTTAATCCATGACTAAAAAAATTCTGATCATTGATGAAGTTCATCCATCCCTCGCTAAGGATTTACGTTCTTATGGATTTGAGGTTGATGAACAACCAGGCATTCATCCAAAGGATGTAAGGCTAAAAGGTTATCAAGGATTAGTTCTACGTTCCAAAATGTCTTTGGGGGCTACCGAATTAACAGATTCAGGTTTGGAATTCATTGCGCGCGCCGGAGCTGGATTGGATCTTATTGATGTTGATTATTGTGCGCAGAACAATATCGCTGTATTCAGTGCCAACGAAGGAAATCGTGACGCCGTAGCAGAACATGTTATTGGCCAATTAATCACATTAGCTCGTAAAATTAACACAGCAGACGTCGAGGTTCGTGCTGGAATCTGGAATCGGGAAGGAAACCGGGGTTGGGAATTACAAGGTAAAACTTTGGGAATCATCGGTTATGGGAACATGGGTCAAAGCCTAGCTAAGAAATTACAAGGTTTCGATATGCAGCTCATGGCCTATGATAAATATGCCCCAGCGACACATGACTTAGCCGATATTTTTGAACATGCCGACATCCTGAGTTTGCATGTTCCATTGACTGAAGAAACAAGCGAAATGATTAATCAGACATTCTTGGAGCAATTCAAGAAACCTATTGTATTAATCAATAGTTCGCGCGGCGCTGTTTGTTCCTTGGAAGCTATCGCCGTAGGATTATCAACCGGTAAACTTCGTGGATTGGCTTTGGACGTTATGCCCAACGAAAAATTGCCAACTTGGTCTCCTATCGAAAAAGCACTTTTTGATCAAATCGCTGCACACCCTACTACCCTATTCAGCCCGCACATTGCCGGTTGGACCACTGAAAGTTATTGGAAAATCAACGATGCCCTCATCGAAAAAATTAAAGCCCATTACCAGCTATGAATTATCCGGAAAACATTGCTGATAAACTCGGGTTCCATCAGATTAAGGACCACATCCAACAGGCTTGTTTAAGCCCGATGGGTGCGGAATATGCTGCCAAAATGAAATTCTCAACCCGCTTTCCCGTGGTTAAACAATGGGTAGAACAGGTGCATGAGATGAAACAAATCATGGCGGAGCATGGAGGAGAGTGGCCCCAACAAGATTATTTTGATTTACGTCCATGGTTTGCGCCCTTGACGCTGGATGGCCATTATTTAGCCCCGGAGGAATGGAGAGATTGGCATCGAGGCTTGGATATCCTGTATCAGGTCATTCGTTTTTTCGCAAGTATCGATTCGGAGAAATACCCAGAAATAGCCAAAATCACGCAAAATTACCTGAATAAAGAAGAAGAGCAGGGTTCTAATTTCCGTCAAATCATTCCCATCATTCAGGAATTGGATCGCGTATTTGACATCAATGGTCAAATCAAGGAAACCGCCTCTGCTGCCTTAGGAGATCTAAGACGGAAACGATTTGCCGAAGAACAAAACCTCCGGAAGAAATTAGATTCTTATATCCAACAAGCGTATAAAGAAGGTTGGGTAAGTAAGGATTTCTCCTTGACGCTACGAAATGGTCGGATGGTTATCCCCTTAGCAGCGGAACATAAGCGGAAGATCAAGGGATTTGTCCAAGACGAATCTGATACCGGGAAAACCGTTTATTTAGAGCCGGCAGATGCCTTGGTTTTGAACAATGAAATCAAGTCCTTGGAATCCGCCGAACGTCGAGAAATTATTCAAATTTTATCTCGTTTATCCGACCGCGTTCGTCCGATGGTTCCTATGCTTTCTGCGTGGTACCAATGGATAGGAATCATTGATTTTGTTCGTGCCAAAGCCGTTTGGGCCATCGAACACGATGCCATTTTACCACATCTTAAATCGAGCCCTTGGGTGGATTGGAAAGGCGCAAGACATCCCATATTGGAAGAGTCATTGGCTAAGATTGGCAAAAAAATCAAAGCCTTGGACATCACTTTAGATGACCAAAAACGTATCATGGTCGTTTCAGGGCCAAATGCAGGAGGAAAATCGGTGACCCTGAGTACGATTGGTCTTTTACAATATTTATTCCAAGCAGGTTGTTTGGTACCTTTGACAGAGGGGTCAACCATGGGCTTTTTCGACCAAATCTTTTTGGATATGGGCGATGAGCAAAATCTGGAAAATGAATTGAGTACTTACTCTTCTCACTTGAGTAATATGCGGTATTTCCTAGCCCATGCCCAGGAGAAAACACTATTATTGGTGGATGAATTTGGAACTGGAACGGAACCGTCATTAGGTGGAGCCATTGCCGAATCAATTTTAGAAAAATTGGCCGAAAAAGGTGCTTACGGGGCAATCAATACGCACTTTGGAAATCTAAAAAGTTTAGCGGATCGCAAGCAGGGTTTATTCAATGCGGCGATGCGGTACGATACCACACACTTGGAACCACAGTTCATTTTGGACATGGGAAAACCAGGAAGTTCCTTTGCCTTTGAAATTGCTCAAAAAATAGGCTTACCGAATCAAATCATTGAAAATGCCCGAAAAAAGCTCGGCAAAAGCCAAGTAGATTTCGACAAATTGTTGATGGAAACAGAGACGGAAAAGCAGATTTGGGAAGCGAAAAACACGAGTCTTGCAGTTCAATTAGCGCAAGCAGAAAGCATCAAAGAGCAATATGCGAGCCTAAAGAATCATTTAGAAGAGGAACAAAAACGCTTGTTAAATCAGGCGAAGTCGGAAGCGAAGCAATTGGTCAAAGATGCCAATCAGAAAATTGAGCAGACCATTCGTGAAATCAAGGAAAAGTCGGCGGAGAAAGAAGTCACCAAAGAAATCCGAAAAGGTTTAAACGAATTTTCGGAAAAGAAATTAAAAGTACAGGTTCCCGCGGTTCCTGACAAAGTTCAAAAAACGATAATTGTTGGTCCCATTGCGGTAGGTTCATGGGTGGCGATTAAACAGGCTGATGGAGAAGGAGCTGTAGGTGAGGTCTTGGAAATGAAAGGCAAAGATGCTGTGGTTGCTTTAGGTGGCATTCGCAGTACAATCAAATTAAACCGATTGGAACAAGTCAAAGCCCCGAAAGCGGAAAAATCGACCCGAGCGGCCATGCGCGGAATTGATATGAATGATCGAATGGCTCATTTCGGCTTAACGCTGGATGTTCGCGGTAAACGCGGCGAAGAAGTCTATGTGATTTTAGATCAATACATGAATGATGCTTTGCTTTTAGGAGTCCCTGAAGTACGCATTTTACATGGCAAAGGCGATGGCATTTTACGCAATTTGGTTAAAGAACAATTAAAGCGCTACCGTGAGGTTAAATTGGTTCAAGATGAACATGCCGACCGTGGAGGTGCTGGAATATCCATCGTAACGTTTAAGTAATGAGATACCTATTCATTCTATCCTGCTTCTTATTGAGTGGTTGTATGATCGACTACAATATGGGCTTAACGAAAATCAAAGAAGGCAAATTTCAAGAAGCAACAGATTTGTTATCCTTAGCCCACGCTAAATACCCGAAGCATCCACAAATTCTTTTCTCGAGAGGAATTAGTCGGGGATTTTTGGAAAACTACACGGGAGCGGTGGCTGACATTACGCGGGCGATTCGCTTAGAGGATGATCACGCCGACTACTATTTTTACCGGGCTTATTTTAAATCCAAAATGGGTAATGAAAAGGGCGCCATTTCAGATTACTCAAAATCCATATCCATCTATCCATATTATCCGGAGGCCTATTTTAACCGCGGAGTTAAGTTGATGAGTACTGGAAATGTAACCGACGCCTGTTACGATTTTCAGTATGCGGCAGATTTGGGTGATACGCTTTCTTTGGGCTATTTAAATATTTATTGCCGCAGCTTAAAGCGACCTGAATAGGTTATGAAAAAGCAAAAAAAATACGGAACTTTGAAGGATAGGCTTTAGAGCTTAAAAAAAGAAATCAATTTATTTACTGCCTGGGTGCCATTGTGTGCGCGGGATTAATTTTAACAACATGTCTATTGCAAAAACAGGCGATAAAGTAGCCGTACATTACACAGGAAAACACGATGATGGTGCAATCTTCGATTCGTCGGTTGGCCGTACTCCCTTAGAATTCCAATTAGGTTCAGGAATGGTTATTAAAGGATTCGATGATGGCGTTACTGGAATGACGATTGGAGAGAAAAAAACAGTTGTAATTCCTGCAGCTGAGGCTTATGGTGAGCATTCTCCTGAAAATACAGTAACCATCGAACGTGCACAAATCCCACCGCATATTGAACTAGAATTAGGCGCTTCGTTGAGCATGCACCAAGATGGTGGTCATGTAGTGGAAGTTGTGATCACAGATTTGACAGAGACGCATGTGACTTTGGATGCAAACCATCCATTGGCCGGCCGTGATTTAACATTTGAATTGGAATTAGTAAGTATTCAATAAAGCTTTATGAAAATTGATTTGCGCTCCTTTGTCCCCCATGGACTCGTTATCATCGGGTTTATTGTAATAAGCTTTCTGTATTGCGGCCCGGTGTTGCAAGGAAAGGTATTAATCCAACACGATATTATGCAGGCCCAGGCGGCGGCACAGGAGAGCATTCAATTTAAAAAGGCGACAGGGACGGATGCTTGGTGGACCAACTCGATGTTTGGAGGAATGCCCACGTATCAAATTTCCGGATCTTATCCTTATAGCATTTCTAGTTATTTAGGCAGTTTTATCACCAATTTATTCCCAACACCCGTAAATCTAATCATGCTCCAATTGTTGGGGATGTATTTATTTCTTTGGGCGATGGGAGCTTCTCCCCTGTTGGGATTCGCTGGGGCCGTTTTTTATGCCTTTTCAACCTATAATTTGGTTATTATTCCAGCGGGACATACCTCTAAAGTATTGGCATTAGCGTATGCGCCGATGGTACTTGCGGGCATTCGGATGTGTTGGGGGTCGCGTAAATGGCTCGGCGCAGCCGTTTTTGCGTTTGCCATGGCCTTGGAATTGTATGCGAATCACGTTCAAATTACCTATTATTTATTCTTCATCATTGGGGCTTACAAGCTACATATGTTGATTCAGTCCTACCGAAATAAGACCTTAATCGAATGGTATACCCGTGGATTATTGCTGGGTCTCGGATTAATTCTTGCCATTGGAACCCACAGCATGCGTCTTTGGAATAACTATGATTATGCCAAAGAGACAACCCGTGGAAAGTCTGAATTAGCTGCCAATGCCAAACGAGGTGATGGATTAGACAGTGGCTATGCGTTCGACTGGTCCTATGGTTTATCGGAAACCGGTACCTTATTAATCCCTAATTTCAAGGGTGGTGCTTCACAAGGTGATTTAGGTGGTGTTAAATCCCAGACCTACAAAACGATGGTTGACGCAGGTTTTCCAGAAGATCAGGTGTTGGGCTTTGTGGAAAAGGCACCGACGTATTGGGGAGAACAATCCTTTACTGCGGGTCCCGCTTATGCAGGAGCTTTGGTGATCTTTTTGTTTTTATTCGCGGCATTTTATGTAAAATCCAGCGAAAAATGGTGGATTTTGGGAATTACAACGTTGTTTTTAACCATGGCATGGGGAAAGAATTTTGGGTTGAATTATGTTTGGTTTGATTACATTCCGATGTTCAATAAGTTCCGGGCCATCACGATGGTTTTATCCTTTGTGCAATTTGGGATGGTGAGTTTGGGCTTGATGGGTCTGATACAGTTGGCCAAACACAAGCCAAGCTTTACCGAAATTAAAAGACCCCTACTTTTTGCCTTGGGCTTAAGTGGAGGATTGTGTTTGCTATTCGGAATTCTTCCGGATATGTTCTTCGACTTTAAGGGTGCCCAAGATGGGGCAGCCATCATTCAAGATCCTTCATTGAATTCCGCTATTTGGAATAGTATTCGCTTAGATCGGATTGATTTGTTTCAGGCAGATGCGTTCAGAAGCTTGGTGATTATTATTTTAGGAGCAGCATTCGTATACAGCGCCAGCATTACGAAAGTAAAGAAATCGGTCTGGGTCATTGGTATCGTATTGCTTGGAATATTTGATTTGACACCCGTAGCTAAACGCTATTTTGGTAAGGAAGCCTTTGTTTCGAAGAGTACGTTGGAAGAGCAGATTCAGCCTACGGCGGTGGACCAACAACTTTTAGCAGATCACGGGACATTCCGGGTATTAAACTCGACGGTTTCCTTTATGAACGATGCGACGACAAGTTATTACCATCAATCTTTGGGTGGATATCATGCGGCCAAATTGCGTCGCTACCAAGAATTAATTGAAAAGTATTTTGCAGGTAATCCAGGCCAAATGAATGTATTGAATATGTTGAATACGAAATACATTATTGTGGCGGACTCAGCGGGCCAACCAGCCGTTCAAACCAATCCAGCAGCCTTAGGTAATGCTTGGTTTGTTCAATCGATTCAATGGGCAAAAAATGCGGATGAGGCCTTGAATGGCATTGAGAAAATCAATCCTGCATCACGAGTAATTCTAGAAGAGCAAGATCGTGCGATTATGGGTGCGGTGGCTTTGGATTCATCAGCAGTATCTAGCATTCAACTGCAGCAATACCAACCGAATCATCTGACCTATTCATCAAATTCAGACAAAGCCGGTTTTGCTGTATTTTCTGAAATCTATTACCGAGGCAATCAAGATTGGAAGGCCTATGTGGATGGCAAGGAAGTAAAACACACGCGAGCGAATTACGTATTGCGTGGTTTGATGATTCCAGCAGGCAAGCATACGATTGAATTTAAATTCGAGCCTTATTCGGTTGAAATGGGCAAAAATATCGATGGATTCGCGTCCATGGGTTTATTATTATTTATCGCTTTGGCCATAGGTCTAACGATTAAACAAACAAAGAAAGAGGCATGATCTATTCAATGACCGGTTTTGGGAAATCCCAAAAAGAGGCGCAAGAATTACAAATAAGAGTTGAGGTAAAAACCTTAAATTC
>JBDLUL010000080.1:0-5633 GCA_039805345.1 Bacteroidota bacterium
CTAATAAACTCAAAATGTTATCAATTTGAATTGATTTTACCCCAAAAACCGCATATCCTTCCACTGCCTTAATAACAGGTTGTAGGGATGCGGAATCCACCCAAAGTCCATCCGATAATCGCAGTACCTCCACCGCAGTGGATGACGGAAGTGAATCAAACTTTACATCGCCTAGTACCAAAAGCAAAATGGAGGCTGGCTGATAGGAGGAGACAAAATTAAGTAACTGGATTGAAGCGTCGGAAAGTTGACCTTCCTTAGTTTGAGCAATAATGGCGACCTTATTCATCTTATAATACGTTTGTCTCTGTTCTTAATAAATCAATTAATTGTTCCGCATCCTCCGCTTTAATCATCGTATTTCTTCGAGCAGTTTCAGCAATATCAGCCTTAAGCAATTGAATGGTGTCTACCAAGTCAAATGGCAAAACCACAATTTCTTTCGTTCTAGCTGCCATAATTCCGCGCATCGAAGGAATCTTCCATTCCGCAATAGGTTCCTGGCACCCTAAAACAGCGGGTAGAGGACAAGAAACATCCATTTTGCCGCCATCAATTTCTACCTCTAATTTTAAATCAGCTCCGGCTACCTCTAAATGCATCACCGGATTAAAATGCGTAAATCCCAAGGCACCCGCCACTAATCCGTGCACAATACCTGAATTGTAATCAATGGACTCTTTACCCATTAAAATCAAGTCCATGGGATTTTGCTTCACATACTGAACGATAGCAGAGGCAATTTGAGTAGCGCTAGTCGGATAACCAGCTACCCGAACAGCAGAATCGGCCCCTAGGGCTAAACATTTCCGAATTAAAGGCTCCGATTCCGCTCCCCCTACATGAAGGACAACGACTTCTGCAGAATGACTTTCTTTTAATTCAATTGCCCTAGAAAGCGCATAATCATCATAAGGACCGACAATAAATGTTAATCCTTGGCTACTTATTTGGGAGGTTGCAGGATCTATTGTTATTTTTGAGGTAGTGTCCGGGACACAGGAGATACACACTAGTATTTTCATGGCAGATTAAATTGTTATGCAAGCATACTAATTTGTTTTTAATTTAGCAAAATGGATCGAAAAGAATTTATTAAAAACGAGATTAATTTAGATCCCACGGATCCTTTCAATCACTATTTATTAGCCATTGAATACCAAAAAGAAGGAGCAGTGGTAGAGGCCTTTGAACAATTTGAGGCAATTATCTCTACTTTTCCGGACTACATTGCTTCGTACTATACCTACGCGACGGCCTTATTAACCGAAAAGAAAGAGGATAGGGCAGAGGAAATCATACAACTTGGAATTAGTCAAGCAGAAAAAAAAGGAGCTGCTAAAGCCACAAAAGAACTTAAGCAACTCCTCGAATTAAATTTCTAATTAACCTAATAAGACCTCCTCTAAGTCTTTCTCGACGACTAGGTTATCAATAATAAATTTCTGGCGCTCGGGGGTATTTTTGCCCATGTAGTAAGTCAAAAGTTGAGGAATCGTGAAATCCTTTTCTAAAATAACGGGCTCTAACTTAATATCCTCCCCAATAAAATTACCAAACTCTTCAGGCGAAATCTCTCCTAATCCCTTAAATCGCGTAATCTCAGGTTTAGGGCCTAAGGCCTCAATGGCTTTGCGTCTTTCCTCATCTGAATAGCAATACCGTGTTTCTTTCTTATTTCGAACTCTAAATAGGGGAGTCTCTAGAATATACAAGTGGCCATTTCTCACTAAATCTGGGAAGAATTGCAAGAAGAACGTTAAAATCAACAGACGAATGTGCATCCCATCGACGTCAGCATCGGTGGCAATTACAATTTTATTATAACGTAGATTGTCTAAAGAATCCTCAATATCTAATGCATGTTGCAAAAGGTTAAATTCTTCATTTTCATAAACAATCTTTTTCGTTAAGCCAAAACTATTCAATGGCTTACCTCTTAAACTAAAAACAGCCTGCAATTGCACATCACGCGATTTCGTGATACTTCCGGACGCAGAATCACCCTCCGTTATAAACAAAGTGGTGTCATGACGTGTCTCTGATTTCTCATCCGATAAGTGCACGCGGCAATCCCTCAGCTTTTTATTGTGTAGGTTCGCCTTTTTTGCTCTTTCGTTCGCTAATTTTTTAATGCCCGCAATATCTTTACGTTCGCGTTCCGATTGTAAAATACGTTTAAGAAGCGCGTCGGCGGATGCTGGATTTTGATGTAAATAATTATCTAATTCCGTTTTCACAAAATCCCCTACGAAGGTACGAATCGACGTAGAATTCGAATCCGGCGAAATAGTCGTACTACCTAATTTAGTCTTCGTTTGAGATTCAAAAACGGGCTCCTGCACCCGGATCGCAATCGCACCTACAATACTTGCTCGGACATCTGAGGGATCAAAATCCTTTTTAAAGAATTCACGTACCGTCCGCACAATGGCTTCCCGAAAGGCAGCTAAATGCGTACCACCTTGTGTGGTATTTTGACCGTTTACGAAAGAATAATATTCTTCGCCATATTGGTTATTATGGGTAATCGCTAATTCAATGTCATTTCCTTTCAAATGAATAATGGGATAGCGATTTTCTTCTGCATTCGTTTTTTTAGACAAAAGGTCTAATAAACCATTTTGAGAAAAATATTTTTCTCCGTTAAAATTAATGGTTAATCCCGCATTCAAATACGCATAATTCCAAAACAAGGAATCCAAATACTGGGGGATAAAGTGGTAGTTTTTAAAGATGGAATTATCAGGTTCAAATTGAACGTGTGTTCCACTTCTTCCATTTGAGGGCTCAATTCCGGGTGATTCTGCTGTTAATTCCCCTTTGCAAAACTCTGCCCACTTGGTTTGGCCATCCCGAAAAGATTGAACTTTAAAGTAGTGAGATAGCGCATTCGTCGCTTTCGTACCCACCCCGTTTAAGCCCACAGATTTTTGGAATGCACCTGAATCGTATTTTCCTCCAGTATTAATTTTAGAAACGCAATCAATCACCTTTCCCAATGGAATACCACGACCGTAATCCCGCACTTCCACCTTGTGATCAGATATTTTAACATCAATAGACTTTCCATTTCCCATCATGTGCTCATCGATCGAGTTATCCATGATCTCTTTTACCAGCACATAAATACCATCATCTACTGATGAACCATCCCCTAATTTACCGATATACATACCTGGACGAAGTCGAATGTGCTCTTTCCAGTCAAGGGACCGAATACTATCGTCGTTATAAACAGGTGTGTTTTGTTGATTTTCTTCCACTGACATAATTTTACACTAAATTATCAAATAGTTCGCGATTAAGAAAGGGGGGTGATTGAATTAATTAGGCCAAAAAAAGGACTAACGGAATAAAACCCTATTTCATTGGTTTTTAATGCTGTGAAAAAGAGGATAACTTGCAGTTGCTTAGTAACAGTCGTCACTACGTGACTTAGCCTGCGGCTTAGTCAGCGCTAAGCGATTTAGTCGCTGCTACCGCAGCTTAGTCAATAAGTCGCCGGATAAATTCGGCTTAGTCAAAGAGGTAACATGAATGTAAAAGAAAATGTATTAGAGGGTCTTCGTTCCATTAAAGGGAATTTATTGCGCACTGTGTTGACGGCGCTCATTATTTCTTTGGGAATTACGTCCTTAGTGGGAATTTTAACGGCTATTGATGGAATTCAAAGTTCCGTAGATAATTCGTTTTCAGGCTTGGGTGCTAATTCTTTCGACATTCGCAATCGCCCCGCGATGCAAGTTAGACGTGAAGGACAGAAAGAAAAGCGCTTTAAAAACATTGATTACCGACAAGCCTCTCATTACAAATATTTGTTTTCAACAAAAGGAAAGGTTTCGCTCAAGACAAATGTGAATAATAATGCCATAGCTAAATACGCTTCTAAAAAGACTAATCCCAATACACGCGTGCTTGGGATTGATGAAAATTTCATGGAATTAAAAGGGTATAAAGTGGGTGCTGGTCGAAATTTCTCTACTAATGAGCAGGTTAATGCCATCAATGTATGCGTGTTAGGGGTGGATGTTATTGATCAATTATATGAAAAAGAAAGCCCAGTAGGAACCGAAATCGTGGTGTCTGGAATTAAGCTAAAAGTAATTGGTGTACTAGAAAAGAAAGGAAATATGATGGGTGGGGGAGACGACCGAGTCGTTATTGTCCCTTTAGAGACAGGCAGAAAAATGGCTGTGGGACGTAATTTAACCTTCGACATTACTACCTCTTCTGCTAAAATTACTAACCTGGATGACTTCATGGAAGAGGCTAGAGGAGCCATGCGAAAAGTTCGAATGGATCCAATTGGAATGGAAGACTCTTTTAGTATTGATCGTTCTGATTCAATGGCTAAAAGTTTTGAAAGTATTACCGGGTCTTTGCGAATTGGCGGTTTTGTGATTGGATTTATAACGTTGCTAGGAGCGGCCATCGCATTAATGAACATCATGATGGTATCTGTCAGTGAACGTACACGTGAGATTGGGATCCGAAAATCATTAGGAGCTACGCCTGGTCGAATATTGCAACAATTTTTGATTGAGGCGATTGTGATTTGTTTACTTGGTGGAATAGGCGGAATTATGTTAGCCATTCCCATCGGGAACTTAATTGCGCAGGCGATTAGCTCAGGAGCTGCTAGCTTTATTATCCCTTGGTTATGGATGATGACCGGAATTATTATTTGTGTTTTAGTGGGCTTATTTTCAGGAATTTATCCTGCCTTTAAAGCTTCGAAAATGGACCCTGTTGAGGCTTTACGCTATGAGTAATACATAAAATCTTCAGAGCACACTTGCGAAAGCAAATGATTTAGCCTAATTTTGCATTGCAATTTTGAATTGCCCAGATGGCGGAATTGGTAGACGCGCTGGTCTCAAACACCCGTGGGTGCAAGCCCGTGCCGGTTCGACTCCGGCTCTGGGTACAAGCCTCTCAAGCGATTGAGAGGCTTTACCTTTTTTAAGCGGGTAGGTTATTCTTCCAAACACCGTAAGCATCCGCATAGGCATTCTTTAAACTTCCATCAGGATGAATCGTTTTCAAGACTTTGATATGACTCACCGCTTCATCTTCATTAGCATAATATCCTACACCCGCACCCGCACCTAAAGCCGCACCAAAAGCTCCATCTGATTCCAATAACTCAACTGAGGCACCGGAAGCATTAACAATGGCTTGTGTGAATAGCTCACTCAAATACATATTAGCTAAACCTGCCTTTAATTTCTTAGGCTTAACGCCCACGTTACCAAGCAATTCTATGCCATAGACCATGGAGAAGGCAATACCTTCTTGAGCGGCACGAATAATATCAGCTGATTGATGGCGATTGAAATCTAAATGCTGAAAACTGCCACCTAAGGTTTGATTCTGGAAAATCCGCTCTGCACCATTCCCAAAGGGCATACAAACTAAACCATTCGTACCAATTGTCGCTTTTGCACCTAACTCATTCATTTGGGAATAAGTTAAAGAAGGAAAGAAATTCTGCTTCACCCAACGGTTTAAAATACCCGTTCCATTAATGCACATTAAAACACCTATGCTTGCTTTAGACGCGCTATGATTCACGTGAGCGAAAGAGTTTACCCGATTCTCTTTATCGAATTTCAATTCATCCGAAATAC
>JBDLUL010000081.1:0-3599 GCA_039805345.1 Bacteroidota bacterium
ACTTATTCGCTTCCGAATAATTATCCTTCAATAACTCAAACTTATCCCCTACGCCCAAGGCGATCGCCTGGCCACGTAAGTTGGTATATTGTCCTCCCGGAATTTCATTGTTATAAACCTCCGCAGTACCGGCTTTCAACTCCGACTCAAACGGGAAATACATCGCGCGCGTCGCTTCCCAATAATTCGAGTAGTCATTCATCGCATCCAAATCCAAGCCGCTATCATAAGGATGGCCTTGCATCATGGCAACCAACGAGTTCAAATTCGGTTGGGACGTTAAGCCCGACATCGCTGCCAAAGCTCCATCGACAACATCCACGCCCGCCTCAATTGCCTTCAAATACGTAGCTGACTGAACCGAAGCCGTATCGTGTGTGTGTAAATGAATGGGAATCGAAACCGCTTTCTTTAATTCGGTCACTAACTTTTCAGCTTGGAATGGACGTAATAGACCAGCCATGTCTTTGATGGCAAGCATATGTGCTCCCGCATCTTCCAATTGGCGCGCCAAATCCAAATAATACTGCATGTTGTACTTGTCATTCGTAAACACATCGCCAGTGTAACAAATAGCAGCTTCCGCAATACCAGGCGTACGCTCACGAACGGCTTTGATGGACACCTTCATCGCATCAATCCAGTTCAAGGAATCGAAAATACGGAAGACATCGATACCCGATTCCGAGGATTTCTCCACGAACTTCTCAATCAAATTATCCGGATATGCCGAATAACCTACAGCATTCGATCCACGGAATAACATTTGTAAAAGCATATTCGGCATAGCCTCTCTAAACTCTTCCAAACGCTTCCAAGGAGATTCATGCAAGAAGCGCATCGCCACATCAAAAGTCGCTCCGCCCCAAACCTCCATCGAGAATAAATTCGGGAAAGTTTTGGCGAAGCCTGAGGCTACCGCTAACATATCTTGTGTACGAACACGAGTCGCTAGAAGCGATTGGTGTCCATCACGAAAAGTCGTATCCGTAAATAAGACTTGCTTCGAATCGCGAATGTGTTTCGCGAAGCGTTCAGGCCCTAATTCAGTTAATAATTGTTTATGTCCACGAGGGAATTCAGACAACTCATCCACAGAAGGAATAATGGGCATGCGGAATGGTGCCGAAGGTTTCACCTTTACATCGGGATTTCCATTTACGATTACCTCGCCTAAATAGCGTAATGCTTTGGTTGAGCGGTCACGCGTAGGTTTAATGTTAAATAACTCGGGATGATTCGCAATGAATGGAACGGTACAGTTACCTTCTTGGAACACGGGATGTGTAATCACGTTACGCAAGAAAGGAATATTGGTTTTTACCCCACGAATACGAAATTCAGACAGGGCACGGTTTAATCGCTCGGAAGCGCCACGCAAGGTTCGGCCTTTGGCAGACACCTTTACCAGCATCGAATCGAAATAAGGAGAAATCTTAACACCCGGATAAGAAGAACCCTCATCTAAACGAATACCAAAACCTGCTGCATTCCGGTAGGCAATAATGGTACCAAAATCGGGCTTAAATCCATTCGAAGGATCTTCTGTGGTAATCCGACACTGAATAGCAAAACCTTTCAGTGGAATATCTTCTTGATTTTGAATGAAGATTCCTGGATCCGATAATTTATAATTTTGCGCCACTAAAATTTGTGTACGCACAATATCAATTCCTGTTACCTCTTCCGTGATCGTGTGCTCCACTTGAATACGTGGATTCACCTCGATGAAAAAGATATTTTCATCCTTATCAACTAAGAACTCTACTGTTCCCGCATTGTAATAATTGACAGCCTTACCAATCGACAAAGCATAGGCATATAACTTTTGCTTCGTTTCTTCCTTTAAACCAAAAGATGGAGCAACTTCGACTACTTTTTGAAAACGCCGTTGGACCGAACAATCACGTTCGTATAAATGAACTAAATTACCATGTTGGTCACCCAATAACTGAACTTCAATGTGTTTGGGATCATCAATGAATTTCTCAATAAAGAGTGTATCATCCCCAAAAGCATTTTTTGCCTCATTTTTGGCTTCTGAATGGGCTTTTTCCAATTCTTCTTCTGTACGAACGACACGCATCCCACGACCACCGCCCCCAGCAGCGGCTTTCACCATGACAGGGAAAGTAATCCGACGAGCCTCCGAAAGTGCATTTTCATACACCGACATATCTCCTTTGGAATCTTGGATCATCGGGACGTTCGCCTTTAATGCAGCAACTTTGGCAGCTACCTTATCACCCAAAGCATTCATCGCTTCAGGCGAAGGACCTACGAAAACGATGCCTTCTTCTCTACAGCGACGCGCTAAAACCACATTTTCCGATAAGAAACCGTAACCTGGATGAATGGCATCGATCTTCTTAGCCTTACACAAGGTGATAAGGCCTTCGATGTCCAAATAAGGTTTTAGGGGCTCGTTGTCTTTACCGATTTGATAAGCCTCATCCGCTTTGTAACGGTGAAGTGAATAGCGATCCTCAAAGGTATAAACGGCAACAGTCCTGATACCCAGTTCAGAAGCGGCACGCATGATACGGATGGCAATTTCACCGCGGTTGGCGATGAGAAGACTCGAGATTTTCTTAACGTATGATTTTGGCATGCTAATAAATTTAGTGCATTGTAACAAAAATGATAAATTAATTGGGATTTAAGTGCGATGACTGCTATTTTATTTGGCAAAACTTGAAAATTTACAATTTTTATTGGCTTCGTTACCAAAATAAACGTGGCTGAAAAAATATCTACTTCCTTGATGTGAAATTTCTTAACTTGCAAGCCCAAAATTCACCCATTTTATATGAGCGCAACGAAACCTTTTATTGGCATTACCTTAGGCGACTACAACGGCATCGGCCCTGAAGTCATTTTAAAAGCCTTAGGCAGTCAGCGTATTCTAAAATGGTGTACTCCGGTGATTTACGGGTCCCAACAAGTCATTCAGTTCTATCGTAAACAATTGGATTTACAGGACTGGTCTATTAATAGCATCGCTTCCATGGAAGATGCCACAGAAGGCCACACTTCCATGATAACTTGCTGGGATGATGCAAACACAGTCGTAGAGCCCGGAAAAGTAACGCCAGAAGCTGGCAAGGCAGCATTTGCATGTTTAGACCGTGCCGCTCAAGATTTGGATAAAGGATTACTGGCTGCCCTGGTAACGGCACCTATCAATAAACATAATATCCAGTCGGAGGACTTCAAATTCCCCGGCCATACCGAATATTTAACCGAACGTTTTGAAGCAAAAAACTCCCTGATGATGATGGTGAGTGAAGGTTTTCGAATGGGCGTTGCTACGGGCCACTTACCCTTACAAGACGTCAGTAAAGCGTTAACAAAGGAATTAATCAAACATAAAATCGATGTGTTTTTGCAAAGTTTACAAGAAGATTTTGCCATCGAAAAGCCAAAATTGGCCGTTTTAGGCTTGAATCCACATGCAGGCGAATCGGGCTTATTAGGACAAGAGGAACTCGAAATCATCCAACCCGTGATTGAAGAATACCGCAAGAAAGGCGTGTTGGTTTTTGGACCTTATCCGGCTGACGGATTCTTCGGAAAAGCACAATTCAAGGAATTTGATG
>JBDLUL010000082.1:0-3779 GCA_039805345.1 Bacteroidota bacterium
AAATGGCCTAAACTTCCCAGGTTCAGATGAATCCAATCATGCGATTCTACCAATTGGTATCCAACTTGTGAGGGGTCAAAAACCAAGGCGATTTTCGCCAATACGAGCAATTGAATTCCGATGACACCGATGGCCACAAGCCGACTATACGTCGCGCCTAATTTCCCGAATCCCAAGATGAGTGAGGCGAGCAAGGGCAATATAATGATGTATGATAAGTTTCCCATTAATACAAAAGGTAAATTAGGATGAAAACCAAAGTGAAGAATACCCAGAACCAGTAGCGGTGCAATTGCGCCGACTGCCAGGTGGCCAACCGTTTGCCCAAACCACGGCTTATGGATGCCAAGAGGCTGACTGAACCATCTACCAGATGTTTGTCGGCCCAGGCGCTCAAGTGGGCAATAATTACTTGCAATTCCGTGAGTTTAACGACGATTCGATCAACAATCCGTGCATCGAATTGATGGAATTTTTGTCCCAATCCCCACGCAATGCGGTAGGAGCTAGGCCAAATGAATCCAAGGAATTGATAATTTCTTTGTGGAACCCAACCGCGTGTTAGGCAGGTGATTCCAAATCCTAAGATCCAAGAACCCGCCGTGAATCCCAACCAAAATTCGGGGATGTGGTAATTTTTAATGTGGAAAAACGACAAGAATACGGATTCATGCGCGTCCATCGGATTCAGGGAAATCCAGAAAAATAAGCTTAAGAAAATCAGTAAACTGATAGGGATGATTTGCAGCCAATCGGTTTTCGATTTTTCGAGCGTGTGACCTTCCCGGTTTTGGCCTAAGAAAATCAGATAAATTTGTCTGCACATGTACGTCGCCGTTAACATCATACCGAGTGCCAATGCCCCTAAAAGCACATAATAATAATTTGCATAAGCACTGTGCTGTGCTGAATCCCATAAGAATCCCGCAATATTTTCCTTGCTGAAAAAGCCACTCGTAAATGGAATGCCCAACATCCCTGCCCCAAAAATCACATAGGCCACAAAACTCAAAGGCAGTTGTTTCCGCAAGCCACCCATGTTTGTGAGGCTTTGCGCATCTGCGTGATGCGTCGCTTTTTGATGATGCAAATAATGAATCACCGAACCTGCCGTTAAGAAAAGTCCTGCTTTAAAAATACCATGGGCATAGAGGTGAAATAGCGATGCACTCGATCCCATACCCAGCCACATTAATCCCAGTTGGGAAATGGTCGAATAGGCCAAAGCCTTTTTGATATCGTTTTGAAACAAGGCAAAAAGCGCACCGGCAAGCAGTGAAATCGCCCCGATTATTCCCATGAATAAATGCGCTTCCTCGCCGATGAACGGGAAAACGCGAATGCCCACAAATACCCCGGCTGCCACCATCGTCGCAGCATGAATCAAAGCCGAAGCCGGCGTAGGGCCCTCCATGGCATCAGGTAACCAAGACATTAACGGGAATTGTGCAGATTTACCGATACCGCCTGCTATAACTGCGATGCCGATGAGCGCAGGAGCGCTGCCGTGCATACTAGAGAAAACGCTTGTTCCGAAGTATTGACTAAGACCTACAAGTCCAAAGAGCAGGGCTATATCCCCGATTCGGTTCAATAGGAATGCTTTTTTAGCGGCTTTGATCGGAGCCTCTTTTTGATGCCAAAAGCTAATTAATAGATAGGAGCAAGCACCTACTAATTCCCAGGCACCGTAGAAAATGTAGATTTGGTCCGTGAGCACGAGGAGCGTCATGGACCCGATGAACAGATGTAAATAGCTATAGTATCGCCCGATTTTGGGGTCTTCCGCGAGGTAAGATTTGGAGAAAATCTGTACAAAAAGTGCGACGATGCTGACCAATAGGAGTAATAATTGAGCAGATTTAGTGACCCAAAAACTCGCTGAAATTGCCTTGCCTCCCAGGTTAAACCAAGGGTAGCTCGTGCTATTTTCCGGCATGTGGCCTACCTTGAATGCGAGGTAAGTAAATAAGCCTGCCAACACGATGGATGCATTTACTTGGATTTTTGTAGGGAGCCAAGCAACGAGCCCAGCGGAAAGCCAAGGCAAGATGAGTAGCGCTAAAAAAATCGTTTGTATGGGCATAAAATCGTTTAAGGAAGCAAAGATAAAATAATCTACTGATTTTGTAGGGAATCAAAGGCAATTATCCGCCGGAAACGGGAGGAATCAAAGCGATTTCCATGCGTTCCTCGATGATAAAATCAGGTTTTGGGAAATGGTGGTCGGCTGCTAAACGTAAAGAAGGCAAATTACTCAAGGCAGGGAACGTGTTTTTGGTCATGGCTAACAGCGTTTCAGCATCCACGAGCTCCTGCGTTTCGATGCATATTTCATCTTTTTTTAAAAGATCACGGCAAATGCCAAACAGAAGCAGGGTATAGGTGGCCATATTTTTCGTAATTTGCGAGACTAATGTATAAAGATAATCAACTCTTGGATAATCACGGTCGGCCGATGACGTATTTACGTCTGGCGGTGACGGATCGTTGCAATTTACGTTGTTCGTATTGCATGCCCGCGGAGGGGATTGTCTACATGCCGGAGCGAGAATTATTGACTTGGGAGGAAATGGCGCGTGTCGTGCGGGTCATGCATGGCATGGGAATCAACAAAGTTCGGATTACGGGAGGAGAGCCATTTGTTCGCAATGGCTTGATGGATTTTCTGACGGAGATTACGGCATTGCCGGGTTTAGAAGTCTGTTTGACGAGTAATGGGGTGTTGATTGGTGAGTACATTGGCCAGTTGAAGGCATTGGGCATTCGTTCCGTAAATTTGAGTTTGGATGCTTTGGATCGTGACCGATTTAAGCAGATAACGCGTCGGGATGATTATGAGGAGGTATACCAAAATTTACTTCGCCTTGTTGCCGAGGGATTTGAGGTGAAAATTAATGCCGTGGTGATGAAGGGGCAGAATGAGCAGGATATTTTGGCGTTGGCAGCATTGACGAAAGACCTACCCGTTTCGGTGCGATTTATCGAGGAGATGCCTTTTAATGGTTCGGGTTTGGTGGAAGGGACCTTGTTTTGGAATCATGAGCGGATTTTGAAGGAAATAAAATCCGTTTATCCGGAAGCAAAGGCGATCTTAATGCGCGGAGGCGAAACGGCGAATCGCTATGAGATTCCGGGTCATTTGGGAGATGTGGGAATTATTGCCGCCTTTTCGAGGACCTTTTGTGGCATGTGTAATCGGGTGCGATTAACGGCCAAAGGGCAGGTGAAAACCTGTTTATACGATGATGGCGTTTTTGATTTGAAAGCGTATCTTCGCAAGGGAATTTCGGATGAGGAGTTGCGGGAAGTTTTAATGGGATTATACCAAAAGCGGCCTCTTGATGGTTTTGAGGCTGAAAAAAATAGAAAGGGCGTGATCAATGAATCGATGACGACCATAGGAGGTTAAATTATGAGCGCATTAGCTGAAATTATTGATGGCTTTTCGAAGCTGCGGGTCATGGTGATCGGGGATCTCATGGTGGATGCCTACACGTGGGGAAAGGTAACGCGTATTTCGCCGGAAGCACCTGTGCCGGTGGTGAATGTCGTGAAGCGTGAATCGCGTTTGGGTGGAGCGGGAAATGTGGTGTTGAATGTGGCGAGTTTAGGTGCCAAACCGATCGTTTTCTCGGTGATCGGGGATGATTCGACAGGTGCTGAGTTGAAGCAGATTTTAGTGGAAGCTGGTTTATCGGTGGAGGGAATTATTCAGGAGGCCGGTCGGCCTACAACGGTCAAAGAACGTGTGATTGCGGGCTCCCAACAATTAATTC
>JBDLUL010000083.1:0-17540 GCA_039805345.1 Bacteroidota bacterium
AGGCAAACTTACTTCCTACGATGAAAATTGAAGGTGCTCGTGTAGCAGCAGATGCCAATACAGGAAATGATCCGTTAACATTCAATCACGTGAAAAACTGGATGGAATGCGTACGTTCACGCAAGACTCCTAATGCACCTATTGAGGCCGGATACCAACACTCCATCGCGACGATTATGTCCAATGCCGCTTATCGTACAGGCCAACGCGTTACGTTCGATGAGAAGACACAAGAGGTTATGGCGGGAGATAAGATCTTCAAGTATTAGAGTGAAGAGTTAAGAGTGAAGAGTGAAGAGTGAAGAGTGAAGAATGAAGAGTTAAGAGTTTTTAAGTCCGAAGTCGAAAGTCCGGAGGTTGCATATACAACTTATGGCTTTAGGCTTCGGATTTTTCGACATTGCACATTGGACGCTGACTTGTATAGACGTGATACCTCGCGTCTAATCTACTTTGGACATTGGACAGGTTAAATTTTAGAGATAAGAATTAAGAGTGAAGATTTAAGAATGATGTTGAACGATAGCCATTGGAAATTACACCAAGCACCTCTTAACTCTTAACTCTTCATTCTTAACTCTTACCTTAGTCTTTCCATTTGCCTTGCGTTATTGTTTTCCCTATCTTGCAACAAATACGTATTTCCACCCATGGCTCAAATACCCACGCAATCTAAGAAAGACTTAATCACGCACATCGCGATTTTAATCTCGTTGTTTCTTGTGCTATTCTTTGGCTTTTTCTTTGTGTATTTACCCTGGAGTACACACCACGGAGAAACCATTCAAGTGCCTAATTTAAAAGGCATGACAGTAGAAAAAATGGAAGAGGCAATTGATGCCAATGATTTATCTTACGAAGTAGCCGATTGCACATATACAGCAGATAAACCGCCTTTGACGGTCTTATCCCAGTATCCTTTACCGAATGCACTCGTAAAATCAGGTCGTAAAATTTACATTACAATTAACTCGGAAACACCACCAACCATCAAGTTACCAACTTTGGTAGGCTTATCGGTTCGCAGTGCGGAACAACAACTCTATATTGCTGGATTACGCAAAGGAATTGTCCATGAAGTAAACGACCCACGCGTGAAGGAAGTTATTGAAGTTCAAGCCTTTGGAAAAAAAATCGAAGCAGGTGCTAGCATCCCCAAAGGTACAATGGTCGATTTATATATAGGAAATGGAACTGCAGATGTCGATATGGAGATACCTGATTTCGTAGGAAAGCCGATGGATGAAGTAACCATTGTTTTAGCAGGCATGAATTTAAAGGTGGGTAAAATCACCTATGAAGCAAACGATGCATTTCCCGCAGGAACTGTCTTTAAACAGAGCTGTGCGACATGCGAAGGAACGAGTGTTAAACCTGGCGACCTAATCGACCTTTGGGTTGTGGGTGGCGAAGATCAATAATCATGGATATTACAATTGAAGAATTAAAAGAACGTTTGGATAAAGGGGAAGCTCTTAACTTAATCGACGTACGTGAAGAATATGAATTCGATGAATTCAACATTGGGGCAAAATTGATTCCTTTGGGAGAATTGCCCGACCGTTTAGATGAAATCGAAGCGTTAAAAGACCAAGAAATCTTGATTCATTGCCGTTCGGGTGCACGCTCAGGTCGTGCGAAAGAATACCTTGAAAGCGAAGGCTTTTCAAACGTACGCAATGTATTAGGAGGCATGCTCGCATGGCAAGCTGCTGGATATTAAGATGAAATCTATTTCCGCGAACGATTTCAAGGAAAACTTATCCGCTCTTTCGCTGTTGGACATACGAACGCCCAGGGAACGAGCGGATTTTGATTTAGGGGGCATCCACATTCCTTTGGATGATTTACTGACACGAATTCAGGAATTAAACCCTTCGATGCTTTATACCGTTGTTTGCTACAATGGTACACAAAGTCAAATAGCCTGCAGGCTTTTAACCGCCAAAGGCTACCAAGCCCAAAATGTTACAGGAGGTCTAGAGGCTTATTTAAGCTTACCCTGAATGTATGCCATGGCTTTTTCGGGATGCATAAACTCAAAATCATCTTGGTGACGAAACCAAGTCAATTGCTTTTTGGCATAATGCCGAGAATTTCGCTTCAACAAACGAGTCATTTCAGGTTCATCATATTCGCCTCGAAAATATCCATATACTTCTTTATAACCCAAGGTTTTTAATGCATATCGATCTTGGAAGCCTTCAAATTCTTTAGCTTCTTGAACAAGTCCGGCGTCGAGCATGTGGTCCATGCGCAAATCTATACGGGCATATAATTCTTCTCGAGGGCGATCGAGGCAAATTTTAAGCATCTCAAAGGGACGCTCTGCTTTTTGCTGATTTCGGAAGGAGGTGTAGGACTTACCTGTCGATAGGCACACTTCGAGCGCTCGAATCACCCGTTGGGGATTTTGAGCATCTACTTTCTCCGCATATTCAGGATCCAAAGCCCGGAGTTGCGCGAAGCATTTTTCCAAACCATCCGTTTCCAGTGTTTTCATTAAACTTGTTCGCAAAGCTAAATCCACATCCGGCATGTCATCCAAGCCTTCCATCAATGCTTTTAAATACAAACCTGAGCCACCCGTAAGGATGACAACATCATGCGTAAGAAACAAATGGGTCAGCACTTTCAAAGCTTCCCGCTCAAAATCCCCAGGGGAAAAATAATCGTGAATGGAATGCGAATCGATGAAATGATGGGGAATCCCACCCTGCTCTTCTGCGCTAGGTTTCGCGGTACCGATGCTTAATTCTTTGTAAAATTGCCGGGAGTCGGCGGAGATAATTTCCGTATGAAAGCTTTTGGCCATTTCGACACATAAAGCTGTTTTACCAACAGCCGTAGGACCCGCAATGACCAAAAGTGTTTTCTTCATCTTAGTAAGTATTCTTTTTGCCGTACCATTTACGACCCGCTTTTGCTTTATCGAAGGAACGTGGGTTTTCGGCAGGTTTCGCTGCAGCCCCTGGCCCAGCAGGCTTTCCACCCCGATTGGGAGGCCCTTGTTTGGCCTTTTTCTCAACCGTTAATACTTTCATTGGATAGCGGTGTGCTTCAATAACCGGCACTTTTTTACCAATTACCTTCTCAATATCCTTCAAATAGGCTTTTTCTTCAATATCGCAGAACGAAATCGCCGTACCATTTGCACCGGCACGACCTGTTCGACCAATGCGATGAACATAGGTTTCTGGGATATTCGGTAGTTCAAAATTAATCACGTATTCCAAATCATCCACATCGATACCACGCGCGGCGATGTCGGTAGCAACCAACACACGCGTTGTTTGGGCGGTAAAATTCTTCAAAGCCGTTTGACGGGCATTTTGAGATTTATTTCCGTGAATGGCTTCAGCTTTGATACTTGCTTTCAATAAGACCTTAACGACCTTATCGGCACCGTGTTTGGTCCGCGTAAAGACAAGAGCCGTTTTGATTTTGGTATCTTCTAGGATATCGAGCAAAAGGGTATTCTTGTTGTTTTTGTCAACAAAATAGACCGATTGGTTGATGATTTCCACTGTAGAAGAAACAGGCGTTACCGAAACTTCTGCAGGATTACGTAAAATAGAGGCAGCCAATTGAACGATTTCAGGCGGCATCGTAGCCGAGAAAAACAAGGATTGCCGCTGACGTGGCAATGCCGCTAAAAGCTTTCTTACGTCATGAATAAAACCCATATCGAGCATACGATCGGCTTCATCCAAAACAAAATATTCAACGTTAGCAATGGAAAGATGCTTTTGATTCATCAAATCCAACAATCGACCTGGCGTGGCAATAACAACATCGACTCCGGCACGGAGTGCAGAAACTTGTGGGCTCTGCCCTACTCCACCAAAGATAACGGTATAGTTTAAAGACGTATGACGCGCATAGGCTTTAAAACTCTCTCCGATTTGAATGGCCAACTCCCTTGTAGGAGTGACAATTAAAGCGCGGATTTTTTTAGGCTTTTGAAATGTTTGATTCGCATCCATCAATTGGATGATGGGCAAGGTAAACGCAGCTGTTTTTCCAGTACCTGTTTGGGCGCAACCTAATAGGTCGGTGCCTTTTAATACAATTGGAATTGCTTGAGCTTGAATGGGGGTTGGGTTAGTATAACCCTCCTCTTTGAGCGCCTTTAGAATAGGCTCAATGAGGTGTAAGTCTTGAAAAGTCATATAAAATGAGAATGTGTGCTTATGAGTAATAACTGGAAATAACAAGCATCCTCATAATGATGCCGCAAGTTACGGCTTTATTTTGGCATTTCGCGCTTTCGGCCTTCAGCCGCGCGCGGTGGGTAACGCTGCCGGGGTCATGACCCCGGCAGCGTGGCTGTTAACTTGCGAACGTTTTTTAAAGGGCATAAATTGCCCAAGAACTTGATAATCTATAAACAAACGGCAGCTTGAATTTCAGTAGGCTTTTGCGTACCAATTAATAATTTCTCACCCGATTTGAAGATCAATTGTAAGCCTTGGTTACCCGCAACATTATAGACTTTCCCTTGGCCATTAAAACCATATTTGATTCCCCATCCTCCATATTCCTTTAAGGGGCTATACGTCCTAACTTGGGCAGATTCAATCGAATCCCAGGGGTAAAATTGCTCTTTGAAATGGAATGGAATAAATCGAACATAAATTCCTTCCGCTGTGATACGAGTTACTAATCGCATCTGCCAGAAAAATACAGGTAATAACAATCCCACACCCAAAGAGAGAATATAAGATATCGTCGTTTGTCGAGGCTCTGTAGCTAATGTTGAAATCAAAAGTACCCACGAACCTATCAAAATCAGCCATAACCACCATTGGGTAAAGCGTTGAGTTTCGTTAAATTGTTTCATATTGACGCATTTTGAATAAACAAAATTAAATATATTCTAACAAAATTACCATTTTTGGTAAATTTCTATAGCTTTGCTAAAATAATATAGATAACCATGGCTTCGAATACACCTTGTCCACAATGTTCCTCCTATGAAGTTGCAAAAAATGGCATCATTAATGAAAAACAGCGATTTAAATGCAAATCCTGTGGCTATAACTTTACTGTGGCTAAAATGGGAAAAAGCATCGATAGTTACTATGTCATCAAGGCCCTTCAGTTGTATATTGAAGGCGTTAGCTATCGAGAAATCGAACGTTTATTAGGCATAAGTCACGTTTCTGTCATGAATTGGGTAAAAAAATACCGGATCAAAATCCCCAAACAAGAATTTTATACCCCCACCTATCGCATCCTCAATCATAAAGAACTATCTGAGTTTGTAATCATCCCCGGAAACCTCAGTAATAAAGGCATGATTATCACTGAATTAGGTGACAAATTCATGGTTATTCAATGGACGCGCATAAAAAGCATATAAAACTATACCAAATTAGCGAAGCTATAGAAAATAAAAGATTTTCATTTAATAATAGAAATATTTGCTCAACCAAAAAATGCAAATAAAACCCTATAAACTTATATTCAAATGAAAACGTCTTCTGTTATTCTATTTGCCTTATTACTGGGAAGTTTTGGACTAAATGGCCAAGGTTCCCAAGATTATGGCTCCGGATTAAAAATTAATTTTAATGAAAAAGGCTCTAAATACATGCGCTTTGTTCTTTGGAATCAAATTTGGGCTCGTTCCATCGACAATAATCCAGGGACTTTAGTCAATGGAACTCCATCGAACAATACCATGGACATCAGTGCTCGCCGAATTCGTATTTTAGCTTATTCGCAAATATCTCCACGCTACATGGTCGTCTTGCACTTTGGTGTCAATAATCAATCGTTTGTTCAAGGGGGTGCCTCTGCAAGCACGGGTACCGGTGGCTACGGTGCTGGGAAAAAGCCTCAAATGTTCTTTCATGATGCCTACAGTGAATATGCCATCAAATTAGCTACTAAAGAAAGCCCAAATACCCTTTCCATCGGTGCAGGACTACACTATTACAATGGCATTTCGCGGATGAGCTCTGCTAGTACACTTAACTTCTTAGCGGTTGATGCCCCGATCTTCAACTGGCCTTTAATCGAAAATAGTGATCAATTCGCACGTTTATTTGGTATCTATGCCAAAGGAAAACTTGGTAAGTTGGATTATCGATTCAATATTAACAAACCCTTTGCAACCAATCTCGTTCCCTCGAATGCAAGCAATTCTTCGGATGCGATAGCAGTGGATAACAATGGTGACAGTCGTCTTTCCAAAGGTGGATATGTCATGTATCAATTCCTAGATCAAGAATCCAACTTGCTTCCCTATACGGTAGGTACTTATGTTGGAACCAAACGCGTCTTCAACTTAGGCGCAGGCTTTTATAGCTCACCGGAAGGTACCCTTAGCCAAATCAATGGCGTAAAAAGCAAACATGACATGAATTCTTTTGCGGTAGATGCATTTCTAGATATGCCCATAGGGGATAAAAAGAAAAACATGGCTATTACAGCCTATTCAGCAATCTACTTAAACGATTTTGGACCTAATTACCTACGAAATGCGGGCATCATGAATCCGGGTACTGTTGACCCAGCATTCACGGGAACCAAAGCTTTGGCAGGGGCAGGAAATGCACGTCCATTGGTGGGGACAGGATCAATTTGGTATACTCAAGCCGGATTATTGTTGCCTAAAAACTCAGATAGTCCTAAATTACGTGTACAACCTTTTGTTGCCTACACCTTAAAACAATTAGATGCCCTGCCCGTCTCAGGTAGTTATTTTGACATTGGCTCAAATTTCTACATAGACGGACATAATTCTAAAATTACCCTCCAATATTCTTCTCGCCCTATTTATTCGAGCAAGGATCATGTAAGTGATTATAAAGGAGAATTTGTTATTCAATTTGCCAACTACCTATAAGCTTATCTTTTAAACCATTTAATTCAAAAAACTATGTCACAAAAAAAACAAAGCCTGGCCTACATCATTAGCGCCTCGTCAGTCGGCACACTCATCGAGTGGTATGACTTTTACATTTTCGGTTCGTTAGCTACCGTATTATCAACTAAATTTTTCCCAACAGACAATCCAACGGCTGCCTTTTTAAATACGTTAGCCACGTTTGCAGCTGGCTTTGTAGTTCGTCCTTTTGGAGCCTTGGTATTTGGTCGCCTAGGTGACTTAATTGGCCGTAAGTACACATTTATGGTAACATTGATGTTAATGGGTGGTGCAACTTTCGCCATCGGCTTGGTGCCTTCATATGCCACGATTGGTGGTTGGGCTCCATTCATCGTATTAACGTTGCGTTTATTACAAGGTTTAGCCTTAGGTGGTGAGTATGGGGGTGCAGCTACCTATGTGGCTGAACATTCGCCGGCTGAGCGTCGTGGATTCTTCACTTCATGGATCCAGACCACAGCTACGGTGGGTTTAGTTATTTCCCTCGGAGTGATTATGTTAACACGTTCAGCGATGAGCAAAGAAGCTTTTGATGAATATGGCTGGCGTGTCCCTTTCTTGCTATCCATCGTAATGGTTGGTATTTCCTTCTTGATTCGTCGGAACATGGAAGAATCACCTATGTTTGAAAAAGCAAAGAAAGAAGGCACTACTTCTACGAATCCTTTAAAAGAATCCTTTGGAAATAAACTAAACTTGAAGTTCGTATTATTAGCTTTATTCGGTGCTACCATGGGACAAGGTTTAGTTTGGTATACAGGTCAATTCTATGCGCAAACTTTCCTATTGAAGATTTGTAACTTGGATGATATTCAAACAAATACCATTTTAGTGATTGGATTGTTATTAGGTACACCGCTATTTATTTTCTTTGGTGCATTATCCGATAAAATTGGTCGCAAGGGAATTATGTTGGCAGGTATGGCCATTGCCGTATTTGCTTACCGTCCCATCTTTGATAAGATGTACCAAACGGTCAATGTAAAGAACAAAGAAGTAGTCGCTGGATCTGAAAAAATCGAAGAAACGCGTGCGTTAAATGCAAAATCAACGGTTGATTCGTTGGTGACGACCACAACGACTCGTCTTTACACAGATGGAGCCACCTACAAAAAGGTCAGTAAGCTCGTCGTGCTTGCAGACAAAACAGCGGAAGCACCGAAAGCTGAAATCAAAGAAACGATTACCATTAACGATTCCGACAAATGGACTTTAATTGGTATGGTATTTTTATTAATTTCTTTCGTAACAATGGCATATGGCCCAATAGCGGCATTCTTAGTGGAGCTATTCCCAACGAAAATTCGCTACACATCCATGTCATTACCTTACCACATTGGAAATGGTATCTTTGGTGGTTTAATGCCGGCAATTGCCACGTTCTTAGTAACAACAGCAAAAGACACCAATAAAGTGGCGGAGGAAGCTGGCCAAGTGGCTACGATCGCGAAACCTTACCTAGAAGGATTGAATTACCCAATCGCCTTGGTTAGTGTTTGCGTAGTAATTGGTATTATTTACATCAAAGGCGATAAAAAACACGCCTAATAACCTATTAAAGAATTCTCAACATGAATGCAATTAAGAAAATTTTAGGCCTTGTTTGGATCGCACTAGGTGTGGCAGCAGGCATCTATTTAGTCTATTTCCAAGCGCTTCCTTTGTGGGAAAAAGGAGGTAATGACTTAGTACCAGCCATCATCTATACCTGTGTACTGGCTCCCCTTATTTCCATTGGAATGTCTGTTTTTGGATACTATTCCTTGACAGGTGAGTTTGACAACGTTTAATCAACAGACTGACAGGCGCCCTATCCTACTCCCCGGAGTGGATAGGCGCTTGTTATTTATATCGGATGCGGAATAATCGTTTAATTTTAGTGGCCATCGTATTTGTCGGATTATTAAACTTTCCGATTCTTCGGTTCTTTGATACCCCAAGCAGCATCCTGGGGATTCCGGTTATTTACCTATACTTCCTCGCAGTTTGGTTAGGTGCCATCATCTGCACGGGAATCATATTAAATCGTAAATCAAAGTAACCTATGGGCGTCTGGGAAATAGCCTTCTTGTCAATTGCTTATCTGGGCATACTTTTCTCTTTAGCTTTTTGGGCTGAAAAGAAAAAAGCGCAGAACAAAAGTTTGATTAACAACCCACTCATTTATGCTTTATCGCTAGCTATCTATTGCTCTGCTTGGACATTTTATGGTTCAGTAGGCCAAATTACAAGCAGTGGCCTCAGCTTCCTTAGCGTATATTTAGGCCCCACATTGATTATGATTCTCGCGTGGGGTATCGTACGAAAAATCATTCGCATCGCGAAGATTCACAACATTACCAATATTGCCGATTTCATTTCAACGCGATATGGTAAAGACAGCAGAATCGGTCTAGGGGTAACATTGATTTCCTTATTCGCTGGAATCCCCTACATCGGTCTGCAAATCAAAGCCATCGCACAAAGTTTTGATTTAATTACCCAAGCCACCCCCAGCAGCACCTTTTACCTGGATTCTTCTTTTGTACTATTTATTGCCTTAACTCTTTTTATCTTAGTATTAGGACCTAGAAAATTTGATTCTTCGGAAAAACACGAAGGCATGATTTTTACCATCGCTATTGAATCAATCATCAAATTGATCGCCTTCATCGCCGTAGGGATTTACATTTCGATTCAATTATACCAAGGCTGGCAAGCTGACCCACAACTAGCGAACATCCAATTGCCGCGCATTGAAACAAACGGAGGATATGGTAACTGGTTCATACAATTCATCTTGTGTGGCGTGGCCTTCTTATTCCTTCCGCGGGTTTTTCACGTGGCCGTTGTAGAAATCAATGATGAAGAAAACCTAAAGCAAGCTTCATGGATCTTTCCGTTGTATATGCTGCTCATCAATTTATTTGTCATACCGCTCGGTTTAGCGGGCTATGCTATTTTACATCGTGGTGGAATGGATCCGGATTTATATGTACTAGGACTGCCCTTGTATTTCAAATCGAACGTATTAGCCTTTATCGTCTACCTTGGTGGATTTTCTGCAGCCACGGGTATGGTCATCATGGAAACCATGGCCATAAGCTCCATGATCAGCAATAACCTCATCATGCCGCTACTCCTTCGACGCAAAGGTTTCATTAGTGAAAATCAACCAAAATTAGGACGCATCAACCAAAATATTCGTCGGATTATGATTATCCTTATCATGATACTTGGCTATATACATTACCGCGAAACCGAGCAATTGGTCAACTTGGTATCCGTCGGAATGACATCCTTCGTCATTGTGGCCCAATTTGCCCCCGCAACTTTACTCGGGATTTATTGGAAAAAAGCGAGCCGACAAGGTGCACTAGCAGGAATTTTCGTCGGATTCATCATCAGCGCAGCATTACTTTTCCTGCCCAATGCGGGGATTTCAACCGATGCATTTCGAATTGAAGGTCTCAATCCTATTTCAAATGCTGCTTATTGGTCCATTTCCTTTAATCTATTAATTCTTTATGGCGTGTCCATTATGAGTGAGCAAAGTGGAAAGGAAGCTAATCAATCCTATTTGTTTGTCGATGTGTTTGAATATTCTCAAAACATAGAAAACTCAACCATTTGGCGCGGAAAGGCTCGATTAAGAGATCTTAAATTAGCCTTACATGGTTTCATTGGAAAAATCAACACAGAACAAAAAATCAAGCAAATTGCGAAGGCAAATAATATTTCCTTGCATGAGGTTTACGCTGACCCGATACTGGTGACGCAAACTGAAAAAATTTTGGCAGGATTCGTAGGTTCCACCTCGGCCCGACTCATCATCGCATCCATCTCCAAGGAGGAACAAATAGGGATGTCTGAAGTAATTCGATTATTACAAAAGTCGAAAGATTTACAAGAGAGTAATGCAGAATTAGTTAAAATAGACGCCCAAAAGAATGAATTTTTAACAACTGTTACGCATGAAATCCGCTCCCCAATCACCTCCATACGGTCGCTATCTGAGATCATGGTTGACCACGAAGATATTAGCAATGAAGAAAGAAAGGCATTTTTAGAAACAATTATTCAGGAATCTGATCGATTAAGTCGTTTGGTTAACCAAGTATTGGATCTTGAAAAACTGGCTGCGGGAAAAGTGAATTTCAACATGCGTCCGATTGACCTTGCCGATGTCATTGAAAAGGCCATGCTAAATTTCACTGCTATCGCGAAACAAAACCTCGTCCAAATTTCCGTTGATCTTTCACAAAAAAGAACAAATCGAAAAATAGAAGGCGATTTTGAAAAACTGGTTCAAGTAATTATCAATTTACTTTCAAACGCCATCAAAAACGTTGAGCCTGAAAAAGGATTGATCCAAGTTCGTTTCTTTGAAAATGCAACTCACCTATTCCTAGCCGTGGAAGACAATGGCATCGGAATTGATCCCAAATACCACGATCAAATTTTTGAAAAGTTTAAACAAGTTGATAATCCCAATCGGAAAATTGATAGTTCAGGTCTAGGCCTCTCCATTTCGAAAAAAATCATCGAAATGCATCATGGGACAATTCAATTAGAAAGTTCGCTGGGGCATGGTGCCAAATTTATCATTAAATTACCCATTCAAAAAACAGCCTAACATGCGAATATTAATTGCCGATGATGAACCTGCCATCCTGATGTCACTCGACTTTCTCATGCGAAAGGAAGGCCATCAAGTTTTCGTAGCACGCGATGGAGAAGAGGCCATTCAACTTATCGAAAAAGAATTACCTGAAGTGATCATTTTGGATATCATGATGCCGAAGGTGGATGGTTATGGCGTTTGCCAACAAGCGAAAACGTTAAAGGTCGACTACCACCCGGCAGTGGTGTTTATTTCAGCCAAAATTGCAGATTCCGATATTGAAAAAGGGTATCAAATGGGAGCAGATTTATATATCCCTAAACCATTTTCCAACCGTGATTTGGTCAAAAAAGTACATGAATTATACGAGAAACTAAAAAACTAACCTACATACACATGAGAATTACATCCTTAGCACAATACCATGAGGCCTACGCTGAAAGTGTAAATCACCCTGAACAATTCTGGGCAAATATTGCCAATGAATTCGAATGGATTAAACCATTTACCAAAGTACTCGATTGGAATTTCGACGACTATTCCGTTAAATGGTTCGAAGATGGCCAAATGAATATTACGGCCAATGCACTTGACCGTCATCTGAAAACAATCCCGGATCAAGCTGCGATTGTCTACGAACCGAACGAACCCGGTGACGAGGCGATTACATTGACCTATCGCCAACTGCATGAGCGCGTCTGCAAATTTAGCAATGTATTGAAATCACAAGGCGTCAAAAAAGGAGATCGCGTATGCATTTACATGCCGATGATCCCTGAATTAGCCATTGCGGTTTTAGCTTGTGCACGCATCGGTGCGATTCACTCGGTGGTTTTTGGTGGATTCTCAGCACAATCCATTTCGGATCGCATCAACGATTCCTTATGTAAAATTGTCATTACAACCGACGGAGCTGTTCGTGGCAACAAGACTATCCCGATGAAGGAAACGGTTGACGATGCATTATTATCTTGCCCATGTGTCGAGACTGTTATCGTCAAAACACGGACCAAAACTCCGGTGGCCATGTTAAAAGGACGCGACCTCTGGTGGGAAGAGGAAGAGGCTCAAGCATCCAAAGATTGCGCTCCTGAGCCAATGAATGCCGAGGATCCTTTGTTTATTTTATATACATCGGGGTCAACCGGCAAACCCAAAGGTGTAGTTCATACCTGCGGGGGCTATATGGTTTACACAGCTTATACTTTTGCTAATGTTTTCCAATACAATCCAGGCGATGTATTTTTCTGTACCGCCGATATTGGTTGGATCACAGGCCACTCCTATTTGGTCTATGGTCCTTTATTGAATGGCGCTATTTCCGTTTTATTTGAAGGTATTCCAACCTACCCGGATGCGGGTCGATTCTGGGATATCATCAAAAGACATCAAGTCAACATCTTCTATACAGCTCCCACAGCGATTCGTTCTTTGATGGGTTTTGGCGATGAGGTTTTGGAAGGCAAAGATTTAAGTTCACTTCGTGTGTTAGGTTCCGTAGGAGAACCGATCAACGAGGAAGCTTGGCAATGGTACCATGAAAAAATTGGTCAAGGCAATTGTCCCATCGTGGATACTTGGTGGCAAACAGAAACAGGTGGGTTAATGATCTCTCCGATCGCGGGAATCACCCCATTAAAGCCTGCATTCGCTACATTGCCATTACCAGGCGTCCAACCGATTTTAGTGGATGAAAACGGCAAAGAAATCGAAGGAAATGGGGTCAATGGAAATTTATGTATCAAATATCCTTGGCCGTCAATTATCCGAACAACCTACGGAGATCACGAACGTTGCAAAACAACGTATTTCTCTACTTATAAAGGGTTGTATTTCACGGGCGACGGATGTATGCGTGATGAGGATGGATACTACCGCATTACCGGTCGGGTTGATGATGTCATGAATATCTCAGGCCACCGAATCGGAACGGCAGAAGTTGAAAATGCGATCAATATGCACACTGGAGTTATTGAATCTGCGGTGGTTGGCTTCCCGCATGATGTCAAAGGGCAAGGCATTTATGCCTATGTGATCTGCGAACATCCAACGATCAACGATGAGTTAACGCGGAAAGATATTTTGGCTACAGTAGCTCGTGTGATTGGGCCTATCGCCAAACCGGATAAGATTCAATTCGTTACGGGATTACCCAAAACCCGTTCAGGCAAAATTATGCGCCGTATCCTACGTAAAGTCGCTGAAGGTGAATTTGGAAGCTTAGGCGACACGTCTACCCTATTGGATCCGAGTGTGGTGGATTCGATTATTGCAGGTGCGCAATAAAACAGAATGAAGAGTGAAGAGTGAAGAGTGAAGAGTGAAGAGTGAAGAGTGAAGAGTGAAGAGTGAAGTGTAGAGATGCCCGGGGTGTAAACTTCGGGCATTCATTTTATATAAAAAGCCCCGAGAATAAATCCCGGGGCTCAAATAAACTAGGCCAAAAATCAACTCTTAACTCTTAGCTCTAAACTCTAATTACCAAAAGTAGGTATACAACATCAACAACATCATCACGATCACAACGGAACCCACGATAAACGATGGAGCCAATTTGAACATCTTCGCGTCGATTTCCAAACCTTTTGGATTGTTCTTAGACTCAGGATCAAGCAATGAAATTACGACCATTGAAGTAATACAGAATGTAAATACCCAACCCATACGGTCAATAAATGGAATCACATATACACCGTCTGCATCTGGAAAAGCAGTATAGAAAATACTATCTGTTACGCCAGTCCATGTTGGAATATACTTAGATACAATGGAGAATGTTACCCCACCCAGCAATGCGAATAAAGCTGCTTTTGAAGTCGTACGCTTCCAAAAGAATCCCATGATAAATAAGGCAAAAATACCTGGTGAAAAATAGCCCGTATATTCTTGAATAAATTGGAATCCACCTTTCTTATCAATGCCCATAAAGGGAGCAATTAAAATTGCAATGATGATAGCAGCAACCACCGAAAGACGTCCAATCGAAACCAATTGCTTCTCAGATGCATTGGGATTGATGTAATTCTTATAAATATCCAAGGTGAAAATCGTAGAAATCGAATTCGCTTTACCTGCCATCGAAGCTACCACTGCCGCAGTTAACGCTGCAAAGGATAAACCTTTAAGGCCAACAGGCAATAAGTTCAATAAGACAGGGTAAGCATTATCCTTACTCAAAACACCATCCTTCATCATCTCTTCTTGGAACATACCGTCTTTCCACAATAAATAAGCAGCAATACCTGGTAAAACTACGATAATAGGCATCATCATTTTCAAGAAAGCTGCAAACATGATACCGTTACGCGCAGTCGGCAAATCAGCTCCTAACGCACGTTGCGTAATGTACTGGTTACATCCCCAATAGTTCAAGTTGACAATCCACATACCTCCAATTAACACCGCCAAACCTGGCAATGAAGGATAATTTGCATTGTCTTTACTAAAGATCATGTGGAAGTGATCCGGCGCTTTTGTCATTAAATGATTTAAACCATTAACAACTCCATCTCCACCAAATCGCTCAGAAACTAAATTTAAAGCCAAATAAGAAGTAACTAAACCTCCCAATACCAAGAAAACGACTTGGATTACATCCGTATAACCAATAACCTTCATACCTCCTAAGGTAATTACGATGGCAAATGCCGACATGGCTATCATACAGACCGTGAAGTCTAAACCAGAGATCGTCGAAACCGCTAACGCACCTAAGTACAAAATGGAAGTTAAATTAACTGCGATGTATAATAACAACCAAAAAACAGCCATAATTAAACTTACCGTCGAATTGTAACGTCTATTTAAAAACTGTGGCATGGTAAAAATCTTATTCTTCAGGTAAATTGGCATGAAGAAAATCGCAACGATCAAGAGTGTCGCTGCCGCCATCCACTCATAGGTGGCAATAGCCAAACCCATTTGGAATCCATCACCAGAAGTTCCGATAAACTGCTCCGCAGAAATATTAGAGGCAATTAATGAAGATCCAATGGCCCACCAGGTTAACGAACCCTCCGCTAGAAAGAAATCATTTGAATCTGCGATTTTAGACTTTTTCTTATTGTAAATCCAATATCCATAGCCAGAAACCACTACGAAATAAAATAAAAAGACTAAGTAGTCGAGCAGCTGTAAACTGTGTGCTTGCATAAAATTGGGTTTAGTTAAGGGTAATCAGCTACGAAAATAGGTGATTTCCGGAGAAAAGAAAAGGATTTAACGGAATTATACTATTCCCAATAGGTAGGTTTTACCAGCACCACTTCCTCTTCTCGATCCACAATTACTTGACCAGGTAATAAATCTTTGGTCTTTCGAACGTATTTTTTGGAGGTCACAATCACCGGGCATAAAGTCTCCGTAGCCCTTTTAGAAAAATGTGCGGCCAATTCCGCCGCCTTCTCTACAACGTGTTTAGGTACTGTCTGTTGATTTGGATTACGAATAATGACATGGGACCCCGAAACATCACGGGCATGCAACCAAATGTCAAATTTCTTGGCATATTTCAGCGTCAACAAATCATTATTCTTTGCATTTTTTCCCACCCAAATCGTCCAACCGTTCGTAACAAATTGCTTAAAAGGCAATTCATCCGACGATTGTTTGGTTGACACTTGCACGTTCAAATATTGCAAATAAGGCTTTAACTCCCGCCGTACTTGAGCTGCATCGATTCCCCTTAACTGCTCGCCTAATTCCTGAATTTCAGCTTTTTTCCGAGCAACAGTTGCCTCCCACTGAGCAATTTCTTTGGAAAAATTCTTAGCCTTCCGGTAGTAATTCTCCGCATTTTCAGGTCCAGATAATTGGGCATTCAACTTGATGGTAACTTTTCCTCCGTGATAAAAATTATCGAGTTCCACCAACTTAGCTCCCACCGGAATCAAATGCAAAAAGGCCATCAATATATTTCCAATCTCCTCATATGCTAAACTAGAATCGCGTTTGACTTGTTGCTTTTCGAGGCTTTCCAAGTAATGAATCGCCTTCAAATGTAATTTACCTAAGGTTTCCATCAACAAGGACTTCTCCCTCCTGAACTCCCCCACGGAATAATGAAGCGAATAGAACTGATTCAATGCGTCAAACACATCTTTCGTTTGATACAAGGCTTCTTGATCAACAGGAAAAAGCGTCAATGCAATACCTTTGGGAGTCTCGATAATCGAAATCAATGGCTCTTCCAAAGCCTCCAAAGTCCTTTGAAGCAAATCCCATTGTTTGGATTGCGCTAAATTGACATAGCCCATGCGTTGAAAATAAGCCGCACATTCCTTTCCTAAAGTTGGATATAAAGCCATCCAATCCCCATCAGCCTGCTGGAATGCCTCATAAGACTGATCGATAGTTCGATCCAATTGCTCCAATGTTAAATCAAAATCCTTACCTAAGCGTTTTTGAAATTGTCCTTGATGTTCACCAGATTGAAATAGAATGACATTCGAACGATTGCCAAACAACTTAAAAACAAGCACTTGCTCGCCTAAGAAATATAAACCTATCGCACGTTCATTGTCAAAAACACGCACATCTTGTACTTCGTGTAACAGTAAATCCGAAAATAAGTCCACGGAATTACGTCCAGCTCTGCGAAAATCAGCTGGGAATTGCAAGCTAGAAAACTGTGATCCAAAACTACATTTGATCCAAAAATCTTGGCCATTTTGGCGTTCAAATCCAATCACCAATTCATCTTTCTCCTGCGAAAAACATTGCTTGAGCCGCGCATACGTCAGGATTTGACGAAGCTCCCGCGCCAGTATTCGTAGGAAAAAATGATTGTTATGCATAAATTGAATTTTTATTTACTCGCATGTCCCTCCCTGATTCCTACCTTTCTATTTCACAACCCGCCGAGGGACTCTACAAAGATAAAGGAAGTAAATTCATCGGGTATGTATTTCCCGTGAAAGATGTTGAAGATATCAAGGAACAGATAAATTCTTTAAAGGAATTGCATCCCAAGGCTAGGCACATATGTTACGCTTACCGACTTGGATTCACACCCGAAGAAGCCCGTTCCAATGACGATGG
>JBDLUL010000084.1:0-2644 GCA_039805345.1 Bacteroidota bacterium
ACATCCGCATCGGGTTTAATTGTGGGTATCATTGCCTATGTATTGTATACCTTATTAACGACGATGATTGATCGTACGATCAATAAAATGGAGATTACAGCGATTGATTTCTTAGATATTCTTCACAAGCCAGCTTCTAAATCTTAATTCAATGAACTTTAGAAAAAGAGCCAGAGAAGCATCAGAAGTGGAAACAGGGGCCCTAGCGGACATCCTTTTCTTTCTATTGATGTTCTTTTTAATGATTTCGACGCTTGCTTCTCCTGATGTGATTAAATTACTCTTACCAGAAACGGCAAAGCCTATGCCTACACCGGCGAACGAAGTCATTCGTTTAACAGTTGATGAGAAGCTAAACTATTATATTGATGATCGTTTAGTGGATGTGGCGAATTTAGAGGCTGAATTAACAAAGGAAGCCACTTCTAAAAAAGCAGTTACTTTAGTGGTTCGTATGGATCGCAATCAAACAGTACAAGAATTAACGAATATCTACGACTTAGCGGCTAAATTAAAATTAGCTATGGTCATGGCCGCAGAAAAGAAAAAATAGAATTTATGGAAGGCTATGTACTCATCGCCCTCAAATCAAATGCCTTTTTCGAAGTCGTTAGGAATATTTCTGTTTTAACGGATAATTATAGTAATTCAAGTAAAAGAAAGCATAAAGCTCTTGAAATAATAGGCAGAAATACGGCCTAAAATCGTATATTTGCCTTAAATCTCAGCTGTTTGTAGAGCTGAGTGTCATTTTGTTTTCTTATTTAATGGAAAAAATCCTAAAATTCGGTGGGACTAGTTGTGGTAGCATCGAAAGTATTCAATCCGTTTTGGCAATCATCGAGTCAAACGGAAAATCCTCCTCCCATTTTGCTGTTGTCTTTTCTGCGATGAGCGGTGTGACCAATCATTTGTTGGAAGCGGGCACCCTTGCAGCTCAGCCGAAAAGTACCATACACACCTTGATTGAGACAATTGAAACGCGTCATTTTGATATCATAAAGCACTTTATTCCTGTTACAGAGCAAAGTCAAGTGATCGCACATGTGCGCACTTTAGTCAATGAATTGCGTGACGTGTTGAAAGGGATTAATTTGATTAAGGAAATTTCGCCCAAGACATCTGATGCATTAGTTAGTTTTGGGGAACGTTTATCCACCTATTTAATTTTTGCCATCTTACAACAACGAGGCCTGCCGGTCATCTATGTAGATGCACGAGAAATCATTAAAACGAATAGTGCATTTAGTCACTCTGAAGTTGATTTTAGTTTGACCAATCCATTGATTTCTAGCTATTTTGAAGCAAATAAGGGTAAAATTGGTTTGATAACTGGTTTTATCGCGTCTAATGCGAAAGGCGAAACAACCACCTTGGGTCGCGGTGGTTCTGATTATACAGCTTCAATTATTGGAGCAGCTTTACAGGTAAACGAGATTGAAATTTGGACGGACGTGGATGGAATGATGACGGCTGATCCGCGCAAAGTGAAATCGGCCTTTACTATTCCTTCGATTTCGTATGCAGAAGCGATGGAGTTAACGCATTTTGGGGCTAAAGTGATTTATCCTCCATCCTTGCAACCTGCTTTTGCTAAAAACATTCCGATTCGCGTATTAAATACCTTTAATTCCACATTTGAAGGGACAGTTATCAGTAAAGAACCGACCAGAAGCCCCTACATTATAACGGGAATTTCTTCCATTGATGCGTTAGCATTAGTGAACTTGCAGGGTTCGGGAATGATTGGTGTGGCTGGGGTTTCGGCTAAATTATTTACCGTTCTTGCCCGAGAAAAAATATCAGTTGTTTTGATTTCTCAAGCTTCTTCTGAACATAGTATCTGCTTTGCCATTGATCCATCTGTTGCAGATAAGGTACGAAAAGTGGTAGAAAAAGAATTTGCGGCTGAGATAGTTGCCGGTGATATTGAAGGAATTGATATTCAAAAGGATCTTTCTGTGATTGCTGTGGTAGGAGAGGGTATGCGTAAACATACAGGTGTGAGTGGTAAATTATTCTCTTCATTAGGGAAGAACGGGATTAATATAGTCGCAACGGCACAAGGCTCTTCGGAGTTGAATATTTCGGTGGTGATCGAAAATAAGGATCTCTCTAAGGCTTTGAACGTCATTCACGAGACATTTTTCTTCTCTCAAATTAGAACATTGCATCTTTATTTAGTGGGTGCCGGTCTGATTGGAAAGACTTTATTAGCGCAAATTATTGGTCAGGAGCATTATTTGGCCAAATACAAAGGCATTAAAATTAGGTTAATCGGAATCGCGAATAGCCGCAAACAAGTATTAAAAGAGGAAGGAATTGAGTTAGATCAAGCTTTGAGCTTGTTGGAATCCGCAGGCGAACCAGCCGATTTAGCTGGATTTATTGCCCAAATCAAAGCTTTAAACTTGCCTAATTCCATTTTCGCAGATTGTACAGCGAACAAAGAGATTTATACAAATTACTTAGGCTTATTCCAGTCCAATATTTCGGTCGTAACACCTAATAAGGTGGCTAATTCAGGGCCTTATGATTTGTATGCACAATTGCATCAAACAGCTCTGGCTAAGGGAGTTAAGTTCTTGTATGAGACGAATGTGGGGGCTGGTTTACCAGTAATTAATACCCTTCAAGGTTTGAT
>JBDLUL010000085.1:0-13360 GCA_039805345.1 Bacteroidota bacterium
CCAGCCTGTATGGCATCGTGGATACTGCGGAGAAATTAGTGCACGATGAGGAGTGGTTTGAATTGTATGTAAAGGTGCAAGGGAATCACGTTACGACAAAGATCAATGGACGAACGGTGGTTGACTACGAAGAGCCGGCGGATAAGAAAAGAATTCAACCCGGGACCATCGCTATTCAAGCGCACGATCCGAAAAGCAAGATCGCTTATAAAAGTGTTCAGGTTTTAGTTCACTGATAATTTAACATTGGATAAGTAGTTCTGAATTGATTGAGCTGATATTTGTCTTATGATAACACAGGCAGAATTACGCGCATTAATGCCCCATGTACTCGTCGTTGACGTTCGCAGTGGGGAAGAGTTTCGAGAAAGACATATACCCAATGCCCTTCATATCCCATTGTCGGAAATTCCTCAGCGACTAAGTGAATTAAATGTCGCTATTCCCATTGTCACCGTTTGTGGGAAAGGCGGAGGCCGTTCTATGGATGCGGCCTCACTCATTACGGGTGCGGATTGGCTCGAAGGTGGAACGGATGGTTTTTTTGTGCAATAAAAAAGGGGAGCCTTTCGAGCTCCCCCTTACTTATAGACGATAAAGTCCTACAAATCTACCGCTTCTCCGTAAGCCGCTTCTGTCGCGCCTTTGAAAGCTTCTGACATGGTCGGGTGAGGGTGAACGGTTTTCATAATCTCATACGCTGTGCTTTCTAACTTGCGAACCACTACCGCTTCAGCGATCAATTCCGTTACATTGTAACCGATCATGTGCGCGCCTAATAATTCACCGTATTTGGCATCATAAATAACTTTCACGAAACCATCACGAGCACCCGCAGCCGTAGCTTTACCTGATGCTACAAATGGGAACTTACCCACTTTGATATCGTAACCAGCCTCTTTAGCCTTCTTCTCCGTCATACCCACAGACGCGATTTCTGGCGTGCAATACGTACAACCTGGGATGTTTGAATAATCTAAAGCCTCTGTCTTGTGACCAGCGATTTTCTCGACACAAATGATACCTTCTGCTGAAGCTACGTGTGCCAAAGCAGGACCCGGAGTCACATCGCCAATCGCATAATATCCTGGCATATTCGTCTCGTACCAAGCATTCACTGGGATACGACCTTTGTCTACGATGATACCTACTTCTTCTAAACCAATGTTCTCTAAGTTACAAGTTACACCTGCAGCAGAAAGAACGATATCGCATTGGATCTCTTGATTTCCTGTCGGAGTCTTAATGCTCACTTTGCACCCTTTTCCTTTTGTATCTACTGTCTCCACACTAGATGAGGTCAGGATGTCGATACCCATTTTCTTGTATTGCTTCGCTAATTCTTTCGAAACATCTTCATCCTCTACTGGAACGATGTTTGGCATAAATTCTACGATTGTCACTTTCGTTCCCATCGCCGCATAAACATAAGCAAATTCAACCCCAATCGCTCCCGAACCGATAATTAGCAAGGAATCTGGGCGCTTTTCTAGGCTCATTGCCTTGCGGTATTCGATTACTTTTTCGCCATCGATAGGGACATTAGGCAAGGCTCTAGCGCGAGTACCCGTAGCAATCATGATATTTTTACCTTCGTAAACGGTTTTCTTTCCGTCTGCGTCAGTTACTTCGACTTTCTTACCAGGTTGGATTTTTCCAAAACCCATAATCACGTCGATCTTATTTTTCTTCATCAAAAACTGAACGCCTTTGCTCATGCTATCAGCCACCCCACGAGAACGTGCAATAACTGCAGAGAAGTCTGCTTCAGCTCCTTTCACCGTGATACCGTAATCAGATGCGTGTTTAATATATTCGAAAACTTGGGCAGATTTCAAAAGGGCTTTGGTAGGAATACATCCCCAGTTAAGGCAAATACCGCCTAGAGATTCTTTTTCAACCACTGCACATTTCAAACCTAATTGAGAAGCTCGGATAGCTGCTACATAACCTCCTGGGCCTGAGCCTACCACGATCAAATCGTATTGTTGCGCCATTTTATTGCTTGATTTAAATGAATGAGGCCGCAATTTAGCACAAAATCGGGTATATTTGTACTTTATTTAGCAGAAATCCACATGACAAGAGACAGGTTCAATGACCTGAAAGCCAGAATAGAGGCTTTAAGGAGGTATCTTTGACTACGATCACAAGAAATATTTAATCTCCGAATTGGAGACGGTCACGCTCGATCCCGAGTTTTGGAACAATCCCGATAAAGCTGAAAGCACCATGCGTGAAATGCGTGGACTGAAATTTTGGACGGATGGTTTCGACCAATTAGCGCGTGCACAAGACGACTTAGAAACCATTTGGGAATTTTACGAAATGGGCGAGGCCACGGAGCCCGAAGTGGATGCCGAAGGCACCAAACTCGAAGCCAAACTCGAAGCGCTCGAATTCCGCAAAATGATGTCGGAGGAAGGGGACAACATGAGTGCTGTCCTTGAAATCAACGCCGGTGCCGGTGGAACCGAGTCCCAAGATTGGGCTTCCATGCTGTTGCGCATGTACCACATGTGGGCGGAAAAGAATGGATTTAAGGTGCGCTTGGTGGACGAAAATGCAGGCGATGTGGCTGGAATCAAATCCGTTACGATCGAAGTGGATGGGGAATTTGCCTATGGCAATTTGAAGTCGGAGAATGGCGTACATCGTTTAGTGCGTATTTCACCTTTTGATTCAAACGCTCGCCGACATACCTCTTTCGCATCTGTGTACATTTGCCCATTGGCTGATGATACCATTGAAATTGAGATTAATCCTGCGGATATCGATTGGGATACTTTCCGTTCCGGTGGAGCTGGTGGTCAGAATGTCAATAAGGTTGAGACGGCTGTTCGATTGACGCACAAACCTTCGGGGATTATCATTGCTTGTCAGCAGGAGCGTTCGCAATTAATGAACAAAGAAGTTGCCTTGCGACTCTTGAAATCAAAATTATACCAAATCGAAATCGACAAGCGCAATGCTGCGCGTGCTGAAGTAGAGGCGGGAAAAAAGAAAATTGAGTGGGGATCGCAGATTCGTTCCTATGTGTTGGACGATCGCCGCGTGAAAGATCACCGAACAAATTACCAAACCTCCAATACGGACGCTGTCTTGGATGGTGAAATTAATGAATTCATCAAAGCCTACTTGATGGAAAACTAAACTCCTTTGGACCACTTACCTTTGGCAAACCTTGGAGGATTGCCAAAGGTAGTGCGGAGCGGGTAAAAAAAATTACTTTTTAACGGATTCTTCCTCGAGCTTTCTTAAATAATCAACTAGTTGGTCTTTTGCCAATGATAATGCGATTCCTACGGCATAAGACGTAAGCGCATTGGCTAAAAAAGAGGATTCTTTTTTCTCAGATTTCTTCTCGGATTTGTCGCTACCTGAAAACAGGGAGTACAATAAATAGGCTCCCGCTACAACGGCTCCAGCCACAAGGATTTGAGTGCCTTTTTCTTTCGCCACATGCTTAATGTCAGCGATTGATTCCCCAATTTTATCTTCGTAATTAGCTGCCTCAGCCTCTAATTGTGCTTTTTTATTCTGTATCTGACTCATCTACTGTAATGTCTTCTTCTTCTAATTCTTCTTCCTCGGATGCAACATCATCTGTTGGCTTGCGAAAGCTTGCCACCATGATTCCGCCTACTATAAAGCAAGCACCAGAAACAAGAATATGTCCCCAAAACGTGCTGCCCAAATAAGCATTGATCATATTGGCGATGCCATGCAACAGGAATAATACCCCGATGCCTAGCGCAAATGCCAAGATGATGAATTTGAAAATACGTTCCAATAAGGCTTCTAAACGCTCTTGAATATCGAGTTTGACAAGTTCAAATTGCGTTTTTAAGTAGTTTTTCAATAAATCCACCAAACCGTTATTGTCGAAAAATCCCATCTAACGTTGTTTTAATTTAGATTCAATCGAATGTTGTGTATGCGGAACTAAGCGCAAACGCTCTTTGGAAATTAACTTACCTGAATCGATGCAAACACCGTATGTGCCGTTCTTAATACGCATCAATGCATTTTCTAAGCTTTTTGCGAATTTTTGTTGGCGCACGGCCAATTGATTCATACTTTCTTTCTCTTGCGTTTCCGCTCCATCTTCCATGACCTTTGAATTGCCTGATGTATCATCAGTTCCCGGGTCATTTTTTTTGCTTAATGCTGATCGTAAATACTTTAACTCTGCATTAGTTTCCGCTAATTTACCTTGAATGATTGCTTCGAATTCTTTTAATTCTTCAGCGGAGTAACGATTCTTCTCTTCTGTAGCCATAAATAAAAACGCTATTAATTTTACTCGAACACGAAAAAGTATAATTATTTGAATTTCAGCACCTTACTGATCTCGCCGTGTTCTATCCTACAAAGATAATTTTATTGGACAATTTTGTGCGCTGAATCGTATAAATTCTCTGACAAATTTTTAATCAACTGATTTTGAGTTTGTTGCGCCAAGAAATCCAGCCGTAAATTGCCATGAAAACGAATATAATGTACAAGGCTGCCGTTCCCCACAAACCGTTAACTACATACATGCCGACATAAGCCATGTCAACCAGTATCCATAAAATCCAATTTTCTATTTTTCGTTGGGCTGCCCAGTAAGTCCCCAATATACTGAGTCCAGTTAACGTAGCATCCCAATAAGGTGATTTGACCGCTACCGCGAAACGTTCATGCAAATAGCCCGCGACTAATCCATACGTTAAGGCAAGTATTATTCCAAAAACGACCTGTTGCAAAGTACTTGTGGTAGGTTTCCATTCAGATTCTTCGCGCCGCCATTGGTATAAACCATAGACAGCCATCAACATAAATATCCCTTGTAATTCCATGTCGGAATATAACCCTGCGTCGTAAAATACATACATATAAATACCTGAAGCAATGATGTTCCAAATCCAGGCCATTGATTTTCGTTGGCTTGAAAAATAGACACCCAATAAGGACGCGATGATGCCTGCTGCCTCGATCATTTAGGTTGATTTTTAGCGAAATAGGCGCAAAAATGCGTGATGGAGCATTCCTGGCATTTAGGTGTGCGTGCCAAACAGATATACCGACCATGCAAAATCAGCCAATGATGCGCGACTGGAATAATGTCATTGGGTAAATGGCGAATTAAGGCTTTTTCTACGAGTAAAGGCGTCTTTGCCGTTTGCGGAACTAAGCCCAATCTTCTGGAAACACGAAATACGTGGGTGTCCACTGCCATCGCCGGTTGATTATATATGACAGATGCGATAACATTCGCCGTTTTGCGACCCACGCCAGGAAGTGTCTGTAAATCTTCCAAGGTTTCGGGTACTTCGCCGGCAAATTGGTCAACGAGTTTTTGGCCCAAACCCAAGAGGTGTTTCGCTTTATTGTTGGGATAGGATACGGAACGGATGAGACTAAAAATCTCCTCAACGCTCGATTCTGCTAAGGCTTTCGCATCTGGAAATCGCTTGAATAGGGCAGGAGTGACTTGATTGATACGCTTGTCGGTGCATTGTGCGGATAACACGACGGCCACCAACAATTCATAAGGATTGCTGTAATGCAATTCCGTTTCTGCCTCAGGAAATGAGGATTCGAAATGAGAAATAAAAGCTTGAAATCGTTCCTTCTTCAGCATCGTGTGGAATTTGATGCAAAATAAGAAACAATTTCAAGATTAAGATTGAATCGACTCTTTGTGTTTGGAATAATCCAGGATGCGATCAATCACTCGCGCTGACGGAGCTACATAAGCCTTGTCAAGTGCGTTTTGGACCTGTTGGAATGCCGCTAACTCCGAGCGTATTTCCGGGTTTGTTAATTCGTTTTTGCCAGTTTGTGGCTCGTACAAGTTTTTAATAAGGTCATTTGGGGTAAAGCTTTGCGTCATAGGCAATCTCTTGTTTGTTTAGCATTTTCCTTAGGTTGATAAGCGCATAACGCATTCTTCCCAAGGCAGTATTGATGCTAACGCCAGTTTGGTCTGCGATTTCCTGAAAACTTAAGTCCTCATAGTGTCGCATCACCAATACCTCACGTTGCTCATCAGGTAATTTTTTTATCATTTCCCGAATGTTCTCTACTTGATCCGCTTTCATTTGCTGCTCCTCTACCGAGTCCTCCGCAAAATCAAAGCTGTTGAAAACCTTCGAGCCATCTTCTAATACAATCGTCGGATACCGTTTTTCCTTCCGAAAATGATCAATCGCCATGTTGTGGGCAATACGCAGAATCCAGGGTAAAAATTTCCCTTCTTCATTGTAACGGCCCGACTTGATCACATCGATGGCCTTAATATATGCTTCTTGCATTAAGTCTTCCGCAATGTAGCGGTCCTTAACGATCAAATAAATAGTTGTATACACTTTGGATTTACTACGTTTGACTAATGTCTCAAACGCTTTATCGTCCCCTTGGATGTACGCTGATAATAAAGCCGCATCGCTAACCTGAATTTTAATCATAAAACTTCAAAATTGTTAACGTAGAGGTTTATCTCATATTGTGTCTCCTATCGATTTACTGGGCGAATTGATTAATTTTTGTCTTGATGACGTTCCAAATGTAGCCAAAACTTTTTTAAATCAAAATGGTTTTAATTTTTAGCGTGACAAAATTTTGGTAAATATTTCATCTTTTTTGGGACTAATCAAAGGTGGTTTTGCCAAATTGCGTAGCTTTGTTTCATCTTTAAACGAATACCTCCCTTATGAAAAAATTATTCTCTTTGGCATTTGTCATCTGCGTTTCAGCGGTTCAATTGCTCGCTCAATCCAATCCTGCTGATTATGCAGGCACTTTTAAGTTATCCGAAAATCCTTACGTGAAGTCAATTACGATTTCCGTGAAAGACAGCAAAGTCATCATGGCTGCTGAAGGTTTCCCAGATGCGGAATTAGCTCCAGGAAAAAATGCAGATGAATTTGCATTAGAAAGCATGGGCGGTACCGTTGTTTTTACGCGTGAGGCTGGTGCTGTGAAAGGTGTGAAAATCGAAGCACAAGGTCAAGTATTAACGGGCCAAAAAGAAGGTGCAACTTTAGCTGATTACGTTGCGTCATTTAAAATGGCCGATAACGAATACGTGAAGAAAATTGTCATTGCCATGAAAGATGGCCAACTGGCGTTAAGCTCTGATGCGAATCCGGCGGAAGGTGCTGTGTTAAAGGCCGGAAATGATAAAGATACATTTTCAGCTACGATTCAAGGCTATGATGCGGACGTGATTTTTTCACGTGCAGAAGGAAAAATAACTACGATTAAGTTATCTGTTGCGGGTGGTCAAGTAGTCTTGACTGGAAATCGCGAATAAATTTTATAATGGCTAGGCCTATGTTTCGCGTAGGCCTAGCTGTTAATTTAATGCCCTTTTGTACAACTGGATTGTGTTCTCCAATCCATAATACAAAGCATCACATATCAAGGCATGCCCAATCGATACTTCATCCAAGGGGGCTACATTCGCCTTAAAGAATGCCAAATTCTCCAAACTCAAATCGTGACCCGCATTAATGCCTAAGCCTAATTGGCTTGCACGAAAAGCCGCTTTTCGGTAGGCCGATACCGCCTGTGTAGGGTTTTCAAAAAACTGCTCGGCATAAGGTTCCGTATACAATTCAATCCGATCGGTACCGGTTGTTGCGGCGGCTTCTACCATTTCCAAGACCGGATCAACAAATATCGACGTGCGAATACCTGCCTCTTTGAATTGAGCGATTAAGGCTTGTAGCAAACCTTGATGTTGAATGGTGTCCCAGCCGTGATTTGAGGTGATTTGACCTAATGCATCGGGGACTAAGGTTACTTGTTCCGGGCGAACTTCCATCACCAATTCGATGAACGAGGGTTCCATGGGATTCCCTTCAATATTGAATTCCGTCGTGATAACTTCTTTCAGCGCGCGTACATCCGCATACCGAATGTGACGTTCATCTGGACGGGGATGTACCGTAATGCCTTCCGCGCCAAAGCGCTCGCAATCCAAGGCCACCTGAATGACATCGGGATTATTGCCGCCACGTGAATTACGTAGGGTGGCAATCTTATTGATATTTACACTAAGTCTTGTCATGGCATAAAAAAGGCCGGTATCACCGGCCTTCTCATTAAATTAAGTTGTGAGCCGCGAGGTATTCTGCAATTTGGACTGCATTGGTTGCAGCTCCTTTACGCAAGTTGTCCGCGACAATCCATAAATTCAAAGTATTCTTTTGCGTATCATCCCGACGAATACGTCCCACAAATACCTCATCTTTTCCGTGTGCGGTAATCGGCATCGGGTAAACAAAGTTCTTCGGGTCGTCTTGTACGATAATGCCTTCTTCTTTTTCCAAAATGGCACGCACTTCAGCTAAATCAAAATCATTTTCAAATTCAATATTCACTGATTCCGAGTGACCACCAATGGTAGGAATACGAACCGTTGTCGCCGTCACTTGAATCGAATCATCCATCATGATTTTCTTGGTCTCCAAGATCATCTTCATCTCTTCTTTTGTATAGCCATTATCCAAGAATGAATCAATATGTGGCAATACGTTCAAATCGATTTTGTGTGGGTATACTTTATTGTAATCTGTTTTCCCTGCACGCTCATCGAACAATTGGTCAACAGCCGCCTTTCCTGTTCCCGTTACCGACTGGTACGTAGAAACTACGACACGTTTGATTTTGTATTTCTTGTGCAATGGATTCATCACGACTACCATTTGAATGGTTGAGCAATTCGGGTTAGCGATGATTTTATCTGCTGGCGTTAATGTGCTTGCATTGATTTCGGGAACGACTAATTTCTTCGTAGGGTCCATGCGCCATGCAGAAGAGTTATCGACAACGGTAATTCCAGCTGCAGCAAACAGAGGTGCCATTTCCAAGGATGAACTTCCGCCGGCAGAGAAAATCGCCACGTTGGGTTTCATCGAAATTGCTGTTTCATAACCTACCACTTCGAATTCCTTTCCTTTGAAAGCAATCTTTTTACCGATTGAGCGCTCAGACGCGACCGGGATAATTTCAGTGACAGGAAAATTTCTTTCCGCTAATACTTTCAAGATTTCGCCGCCAACCAATCCTGTGGCGCCTACAACAGCAACTTTCATGTTTATATTAATTAAAAATTATACTTCCAATTGAATGCCAAAGACGCTCCTTGTGCGCCATGGGATTTTACTTCAAAGCTTATTTTGGGATCTTCACCCACCAAGCGATTGTACTTTGTTAAAGCACGTTTTAAGTGGCGCATACTGACGGTCCCCACATAAACATTCACAAGTGCCGCCGCCCCTATTGTAGATAAATAAAATCCATCTGTCACTTGTCCGGGTTTCAACAATGAATAAGCAGATACGCCTAGTCCTATGCTTGAAATCCAAGTCATTAATTTACGTTGGCGTTTAAAGGTGTTGAATTCCAAACTAACTTCGGGGTCCCTAGCTTCCAATAATGGAATCTGCAAGGCCAATGGATTTTCAATCACCTGCCGCTTGTAAACGAACTTATTACTAAACCCTTGCTGGATTTGTTCAATCGGATACAATTTTTCCGCTGTGGTTTGTTGGGCCCTCAATTCCAAGGAGGCAAAACAAAAAATCCAGAAGAGTAATTGCTTGATTTTCACGAATCAAACGGGGTTATTTAGCTTGCAAAATTAGGGCTTAAATTCTGAATCAAAAGGATTTTTTTGATAAAATCCATCAAAAAGGTGGATGCCCGTAGGGGTGATGCAAAGGTCCAATGGGATGTCATGCTGTTCTACGTCATCAATCCGTTGTACCGCTTCGTCTAGACAGATGCCAATTTTGATTGCGTCAGGCCTACAATCCATTAAAAATCGGTCATAAAATCCCTTCCCGTAGCCCACGCGATTGCCTTTTGAATCGAATGCCAACAGGGGAATGATGATGAGGTCAATGTCTGCTGCGGGTGTTGATGTATGCGTCAAGGGATTGGGTTCCTGAATTCCCCAGGCCGATGGGATGAATTTGTCATCCTTTTGCATGAAATACGCCAACATCGAATCTTCGCCTTCTACGCGCGGAAAACAGAGTTTGTGTCCAAGTAACCACATGGTTTGATGGATCGTCTCCATTTCTACTTCTTTCCGTTCGACAATCGGCTGAAAGCTCATGATTATCCGCGGCTGTTGAAAGCTCGTGATGAAATCCATGAATTCTTGTTGGGCCGACTCGTTTAACAACGCAAAGATGCGTGCCGACACATTTTTGCGTCGAGCTAGTGCAAGCTGTCGAAGGCGTGATTTGTTCATGGCTTTGGCCTTAATTTTTCGTTATTTTTTCTTATTTTTGCTTCAATTTTGCCGATTATTTCATAAAAAACAACAAGACTGTGGCCTTTAAGGAATACAAAAATTTAGATTATGCTGCTGTAGCGGACGAGGTACTAAATTTCTGGAGAGAGAATCAAATTTTCGAACAATCGATTTCATCCCGTGAGGGGAATCCGAGCTTTACTTTTTTCGAGGGTCCTCCTTCGGCAAATGGTACACCGGGTATTCACCACGTGATGGCGCGTACGATTAAGGATATTTTCTGTCGCTACCAGACCTTAAAGGGCAAACAAGTTAAGCGTAAAGGGGGCTGGGATACCCACGGCCTACCTGTTGAATTGCAAGTTGAGAAGGAATTAGGCATCACCAAAGAGGACATTGGTAAATCGATTTCGGTCGAGGAATACAATCGAAAATGCCGTGAGACGGTCATGAAATTCACGGATCAATGGAATGATTTGACAGAAAAAATGGGTTACTGGGTGGATTTAGAAAACCCGTATGTGACTTACCAAACCCCATACATCGAGAGCGTTTGGAATCTGTTGAAACGACTGTACGACAAAGGGCTTTTATACAAAGGCTATACGATTCAACCTTATTCGCCAGCGGCGGGTACTGGCTTGTCATCACATGAATTGAACCAGCCGGGTTGTTACCGCGATGTGAAGGATACTTCGTTGACTGCCCAATTTGAGGCAAAAAACACAGCGAAATCAGCCTTTTTGTTTGAGAAATCAGCAGGTGGTTCTGTTTATTTATTGGCCTGGACGACGACGCCTTGGACATTACCGTCCAACTCCGCGTTAACCGCTGGGAAGAATATTCCATATGTATTGGTGAAGACATTTAATCCTTATACCTATTTGCCGGTACACGTCGTTTTGGCGAAGGATTTGGTCAAGAATTATTTCCAAGCTGCGGCAGAAAATGGGGATTTTGATGCCTACATCGCGGCTGAGAAAAAGCCGAGTGCTATACCCTACGTGATTGTTGATACGTTCAAAGGATCCGATATCGAAGGTGTTGAATATGTGCAATTGATGCCTTATGTTCAGCCATCAAGCCCAGCTTTCCGTGTGATTTTAGGAGATTTTGTGACCACGGAAGATGGAACAGGAATTGTGCATACGTCTCCTACGTTTGGGGCAGATGACTTTCGGGTGGCCCAACAAAATAACATTCCTGCCATCTTTGTTCAAGATGCAAATGGGAAGGATGTGCCGTTGGTGAACCGACAAGGATGTTTTGTTCAAGAGGTGACGGATTATGCATTAGAGCCCGTAAAAGAGGCTTATTTGAGTGAAGAAGAAAAGGAAGCGGCCAAAATCAAGCAAGGCCGTGATAAATATTTATCGGTTGATGAGCGCATTGCGATCCAATTAAAAACGGAGAACAAAGCATTTAATGTTCAGAAATTTGATCACCCGTATCCACATTGCTGGCGTACAGATAAACCTGTTTTATACTATCCATTGGATTCGTGGTTTATCAAAACAACAGCGGTAAAGGATAAATTAATCGAATTGAATAATACGATTAATTGGAAACCCGAGTCGACGGGTACAGGACGTTTCGGAAATTGGTTGGAGAACTTAGTTGACTGGAACTTATCTCGCTCTCGTTATTGGGGAACGCCATTGCCTATTTGGCGCGCTGAAGATGGTTCGGAAGAATTATGCTTCGGGTCTGTGGAAGAGCTGACGCAAGCATTAGCAAAGGCGATTGATTCTGGAAAATTAACAGCAGAACAACAACAAGGAAACGAAGCATTTATTGCCGCTGTGAAGGCAGGTGAGGCGGATTTACACCGTCCCTATGTAGATAATATTTTTGTACTTAGTCCATCGGGTGTCGTGATGGCGCGCGAGGCGGATTTGATCGACGTTTGGTTTGATTCTGGTGCGATGCCTTTCGCTCAATGGCATTATCCATTTGAGAATCAAGAAATTTTCAAACAGTCTTATCCGGCAGATTTTATCTCGGAAGGGGTGGATCAAACCCGCGGCTGGTTCTTTACCCTCCATGCGATTTCGGCGATGGTGGAAGAGTCGGTAGCGTTTAAAAATGTTGTTTCGACCGGATTAGTCCTAGATAAAAATGGCAATAAAATGTCCAAACGTTTGGGCAATGCGATTGACCCATTTGATACGCTTTCGAAATACGGGGCGGATCCTACGCGCTGGTACATGATTACGAATGCGCAACCTTGGGATAACTTGAAATTTGATTTAGCGGGCATTACCGAGGTGCGAAATAAGTTCTTTGGTACGCTGACAAATACCTATAATTTCTTTGCTATGTATGCAAATTTGGATGGGTTTACACCTGATTCGAATGGTGTTGAAATGGCAAATTTAACGGAATTAGACCGCTGGCTTCTTTCAAAGTTGAGCAGCTTGGTTGCGGAAGTTGATGAGGCTTATGCGACCTACGAGCCGACCAAAGCGGGACGCGCGGTGCAGGATTTTGTGTGTGATCATTTGTCCAATTGGTATGTTCGTTTGTCACGCCGACGCTTCTGGAATCCGGAGGATACGAATCAAGGGATTTCGGCCGACAAGGCAGCAGCTTACCAGACATTGCATACTTGTTTAACGACCGTGGCTCAATTGATGTCACCGATTGCTCCTTTCTATGGAGATTGGTTATACAAGAATTTAACGGGAGCAACTTCGGTGCATTTAACCGATTTTGTTCAGGTAAATCCTGCATGGCAAAATGCGGACTTGGAAGGTTCGATGGACATGGCCCAACGTATTTGTTCATTGGTTCACTCGATCCGTAAGGTGCATAAATTAAAAGTACGCCAGCCGCTGGCACAAGTATTAGTTCCTGTGTTACAGGAGTCAGCACGCGAGCAAATTCGTCAAGTGGAAGATTTGATTAAATCTGAGGTGAATGTGAAGTTGGTTAATTACCTAGACGATGCATCCGGCGTGTTAAGCAAGAAAGTAAAACCAAATTTCAAGGCTTTGGGTCCGAAATTCGGTAAAGATATGAAAGCCGTAGCCGAGGTTATTACGGGCATGAGCGCTGCAGATTTGGCAGCAATTGAAACTGCGGGTGCAGCGAAATTGCAAG
>JBDLUL010000086.1:0-8308 GCA_039805345.1 Bacteroidota bacterium
GCCCGTAAACCCTTCCGTTAATGTGCTAGGAGCTTTTTCCTAGCGATTGGGAGTGCAAAGATGTAGGATTAATTTAAATATACCAACACACACCCAAAAATATTTTCACTTTTTTTTGTTCTAGCTCGTTTTGCTGAACTATTTAAAGGATAAAATGTAATTTTTCTGTTTTCCGTTGCCAACTAACAAGTATTGGCCTCGAATCTTATCAAAATTTAACGCTGCATTCGGATCTGTTACCTTTACTTTATTTACCGAGATGGCATTGTTCTGAATGGCTTTACGCGCTTCTCCTTTGGAAGGAAAAATTAAATTGTCTGTACCTACACTGATTAAATCGGTTAGATTTTTGCAATCCACTAATAACTCCGCTGATACCTCATGTATAGGTAATTGACCTAATAGTGCATCTGATGCCCCCGCAATTAATTCAACGGCATCTTTCGAGAATAGTAGGGTAGAGGCTTCAATCACTAAAGCACAAACTTCAGAACCATGAACACGGGTTGTTACTTCCTCTGCCACTTCCTTTTGCAAGATGCGTAAATGTGGCGCCTCCGCATGTTGCTTTTCTAATTCCTCTATTTGAACTTTGGTATATAAGGTAAACACACGTATCAGTCGTGGAACATCTGCATCCGCTGCGTTCAACCAAAACTGATAAAAAGCATAAGGACTTGTCTTTTCTGAATCCAACCACACGTTACCCGATTCCGATTTTCCAAATTTCGTTCCATCCGCCTTGGTTACTAAAGGAGTGGTTAATGCAAAGGCCGCTCGTTCGGTCGCATCTTCATCATGCCCTTCTTTCCGACGAATAATTTCCGTTCCAGTCGTGATGTTTCCCCACTGATCTGAACCGCCCATTTGTAAGCGTACGTTCTTCGTCTTATATAAATGGTAGAAATCGTATCCTTGTAATAATTGATAAGAGAACTCCGTAAATGAAATTCCAGTCTCCAAACGTTTCTTAACCGAGTCTTTCGACATCATGTAATTTACCGTCAAAAACTTGCCTGCTTCCCGCAAAAATCCTAGAAAACTAAATTCCTTGAACCAATCGTAATTATTAACGACCTCTGCCGAATTTGCTCCCGAATGGAATTCTAGGAATTTTTCAAGTTGCTTCTGAATTCCAATTTGATTCGCACGCAAGGTGTCTTCAGATAAAAATTCGCGTTCGGCAGCTTTTCCTGATGGATCTCCAATCATCCCAGTCGCTCCTCCAACCAAGGCAATAGGTTTATGGCCGCACAATTGAAAATGCTTTAGCAACATAATGGCTGCTAAATTACCAATATGTAAACTAGGGGCAGTAGGGTCAAAGCCAATATAAGCCACCGTCATTTCTTTGGCTAATTGATCTTCTAATCCAGGAATCATATCCTGTAACATACCTCTCCAGCGCAATTCTTCAATGAAATTCATAAATGGGTCTTTTATAGTCGCTAGTCACTAGTCACTAGTCTTAGTTCTGTCTATTCGTTGTCAGTGGTCAGTTGTCAGTGGTCAGTGGTCAGTGGTCTGTTGTCAGTCCAACGTCCAACGTCCAACGTCCAACGTCCAACGTCCACTTTCTTGGGCCACAAAATTAGTGATTCTTCGGAATTATTTTTCCTTTTTGAAAAACAAACACGCATCGCCATAACTTAAAAAACGATAGCCTTCTTGCTTAGCCTCCTCATAAATATTCTTCCATGCATCGCCAATCAAAGCTGATACCAGCACCAATAATGTCGATTTAGGTTGATGGAAATTCGTTATTAAGGCGTCGCAGAATCGAAAACGATACGTTGGCATGATGAGTAATTCCGTTTGTGCAACCCATTTTGATAGTTGGTGAGCATCCATATAATTTAAAATGGCATGCAACGCATCGAAGTTGCTAATTGATTGGCGATCATGGTAAGCGAATTCTTTTGGAATAATTAAGCCTGAATCTGGAATTGAATATCCTTCTAATACCCATATGCCCGACCAATATAAACTCTCCAGTGCCCTCAGTGCTGTTGTGCCCACAGGTATATAGGTTCCTGTGTGATTTACTAATTGAAGGATAAATTCACGCTCAAAGATTAACTGTTCCCGATGCATGGGGTGATTCCTGATTTCATCTTCTTTAACGGGTAAAAAAGTGCCAGCACCCACATGAAGTGTCAAGAAACTTTGTTGGATACCTTTTGATGTTAATTGATCTAATACTTCTGAGGTAAAATGTAGGCTGGCTGTAGGTGCCGCAACGGCTCCTAGTTCTTTGGAAAATACCGTTTGGTAGCGGTCTTGATCTGATAACTCAGTATCCCGTTCCATATAAGGAGGGAGAGGGATTTTGCCTATTTCGTTTAGCATACTCGCAAAGGTATGATCGCTTGACCAATGAATCTGAACCTGATTTAATTCACGATCGTGCCAATTGAACTTGAGAGAGATGGCTTCACCGTCAATTTGAATCGTCTTATGTAGTGTTTCTCCTTGCTTCCAGCGCTTTTTATTGCCCACCAAACATTCCCAGGCAATTTCACTTCGCTGCTCCATGACCTGCTGGGTAGCGATGTTATCTGCCAAAGGCTTCAGTAGAAATATTTCAATCGTTGTACCACTTTCCTTTTGGATTTGTATTCTAGCCGGAATCACCTTTGTATTGTTAAATATAAAGAGGCTATCAGTAGGTACTAGATCGGGAAGGTGTTGAAAGCTGTTGTGGCTTGTTTCTTCGTTGCGATGTACGAGTAGTCGGGATCTATCTCGCTGTTGGCTCGGAAAAAATGCGATATGAGAATCGGGTAATTCGTAATCAAACGCCTGAATCGAAATGTCGGGCATGTTGTGAATCATGCTTCTTCTGGGCTGTGGGTTGGTGATAAAAAAAGTCGAATGGGAAGGTATATCAACCAAACGAGTATCAAGATTATCCCTAATTTGGGGATATATGAATAGTCTGCGTCGTATGTACGTTGATCATTTAGCAAGAGTAAAACACGGAATACCAAAATCAAATAGGTGTTGATGAGGGCAGGCAAGAAATGAAGCCAATTGATCAATGTTGATTTAATTGTCGCGTCACCTTTACTGGCAAAGACTTGAAATATTTGACCCCAAACTTGTTCGGAGACATTGGCTACGCTTTTGATTAATAATAAAGCCAATACGTTGAGTATTGTTACGATACCTGCCGACAAATAAAAGATTTCTTCTTTGGGTAAAAATCCATCTCCTCGACCTGTTTCGCCGAAATGTACGGCAGCTGGATCTGGTAATCCGCGATAAACGAATAACAAGGCAATGCCAAAGGCAACCATGGAAACAATGCGCCAAGCGCGCGAAACGAAATAATCGATTGACATAAGATTCAAAAATATTCTCAAAATTAGTTCATCCGCAGTCGATTGCCTAATCTTTCTTGTTTTTTGATAAATATGGGCTTTCCTTTGGATTAAAGGCCGAAAAAACTATTTTTGTTATTCTTTTACAAATTATGAAGATCTATACAAAACAAGGTGACGGTGGGTTTACTCGGTTAGCCGATGGAAAGGGCTTGTCAAAGTCTGATTTCCGATTGGAGGCAATCGGCGATTTGGATGAATTGAATTCACACTTGGGTTTGCTTGTTTGTAAAGTTGACTCGGAACTTGCAGCCAAATTACAGGCTATTCAATCCAGTCTCTTTGTGTTGGGCGCGCACGTTGCGAGTGATTCCAAAGAGGTATTGGGGAACATGGAATTAATTTCGTTGCACGATATTGTCGCTTTGGAAAATAATATTGATGCTTTGGATGCTCAATTAGCACCGATGCGCTTTTTTATTCTTCCGGGTGGACACGAGACCATAGCCCTCACACAAATCGCTCGTACGGTTTGTCGGCGTGCAGAACGAAGTTTAATTCGTTGGGTGCAAGCCACAGAACATACTGACTACGAGATTGCGATGGCTTACATGAACCGATTATCTGATTACTTATTTATGGTGTGCCGTTTTTTACATCATAGCCTAGGTATACCTGAAATTCCTTGGAATTCAGGTAAATAAATAAAATAAAGCGTATGCAAATCCACATTGAACCTATCTCAAAATCAAGAATTGATCAAGTTGACTTTGATCAGTTAGCCTTTGGTCGAAGCTTTGCTGATCATATGCTAGTCGCTGAATACGCGAACGGCGCTTGGCAATCGGTCAAAATTCAACCTTATGGTCCGTTGGAATACCAGCCTGCGATGATGTCATTGCATTACGGTCAATCTATTTTTGAGGGAATGAAAGGCTACCGTGGAAAAGATGGTAGTATTCAAGTTTTTCGCCCAGAAGAGAACTTAAAGCGTTTTAATAAGTCGGCCTACCGCATGTGTATGCCCGAGGTGCCCGAAGAAATTTTCTTAGGGGGCTTACGCGAATTATTGAAATTAGATCAAGCATGGGTTCCCGCTAAAGAGGGATGTTCATTATACATTCGTCCTTTTATGTTTGCTACGGATGAATATGTGGGAGTTACCCCTTCTACCACATACAAGTTTATTATTTTCAATTGCCCTGTAGGTTCTTATTACTCAAAACCTTTGCGTGTACGTGTCGAAACTGAATACATTCGCGCAGCGAAAGGTGGCGTAGGATTTGCTAAGAATGCAGGTAATTATGGTGGATCCTTGTTTGCGACGCAAAACGCCAATAAAGATGGCTATGATCAAATCATTTGGACGGATGCGGCTACACATCAATATGTCGAGGAAGCAGGAACCATGAACTTGATGTTTGTCATTAATGGCGCTTTGGTTACTGCAGCGACCGGCGACACGATACTTGATGGGGTTACTCGGAAATCAGTTATGCAAATTGCAAAGGATTGGGGCATGGAGGTTCAAGAACGCCAATTAGCCGTAAAAGAATTAATTGATGGCATTCAAAATGGATCTGTCACGGAAGCATTTGGCGCAGGAACTGCCGCGGTGATTGCACCGATTGCCACGATTGGTTATGAAGGAAAAGATTATGACTTACCTGAGCGCAAAGACGCTGATTTTTCGGTGCGTGTGTACAATGAAATTAATCAGATTCGCTTAGGCGAAATTCCTGACACCCGTCATTGGGTTTGGAAAGTTTAAAGTTTAGCCTTTAGCATAATTTTAATACCTGGGTCTTTGGAAGTACTAACATCTTCTAATTCGACCTGGGTATTTTTGTTTTTGGACCATCGTATCTTATTTCCAACTGTAGTTGAAGGGCCAAATTTCACATCAAAATATGTCTTGATACTATTTTGTAATTCACTCACTTGGGTATTTTCTTCTACATAAATATCCAAATCTATCTCATTTAATTTTCCTTGATCGTTTGCCATGTAGGTAATGTCAACAAAATTGAGATCGCTGTCATCGAAATACAACGAATAGGATTTCCCCGATTTTGGTTGGCTTTCAGCCATTTCTACAGTCTCCTGAATTTGATTGATATCGATTCCCCACGATTTATTTCGAACAATTAAGGAGTCACTGATTGTCATTTGTTTAACCCATTCATGGTTTGCGTTCCAGGCCTCTTTGATTCTTATTTGTTCGGTAGCGCCACTAATCTGCGTGTTTTCGGATGAATTGGTATCCTTGTTGCAGGCACCCAAACTCATTGTAAATACGATAAATAATAGGTGTAGAGGCTTGATTTTCATACTGTCTTAGATTGAAATGTCTTTTCAAAAATAAATAAATTCAAGGTGGCTTAAATCATTCTATTGAAAAATATTCTTATTTTTGGAATTAGGTATAAGAATTCATGCGTTCGCGCACAATGATATTTAAGATTATTAGTGGTTAGGTATTTTAAAAAGAAGCCGGTCTGTGACTGGTTTTTTTTTGTTTAAAACTCCCGACCAATACTTACGACCATCCCTGTTTTACCACCATTGATGATTGGGAAGCCTACTTTACAAACAAAATTGTAATAGGTGACAAAGTCGAAACCCAGGCCAGTTCCCATCAACCATTTGTTTGTACTGTTTCGCGTTTCTTTGTTTGCGTTATAGACGTACCCAACATCCGTAAATACAGTCGGATAGATAGCAATGGGCATTTGATTAAATTGTTTGTATTTGATGTAAGGGAGTCTCAACACGGTTGACAGTAATTGAAACCGTAATGTATTTCTCCACAAAAAATAGTTCGTGCCATCGATGACGTTTAATTCATAGCCACGTACCAAGTCATTTTCGTAGCCCAAACCTTTAATGTTGGCATAGGGAATAAATCCATCTTGGCTAATTTTGGTTTTCATTTGACTTGCTAAGAAAAATCGACTTCCTAAGTCAAAGAAGAGTGCGATGGCCGCTTTTGCTTCCCAAAAATTAACTTGTTCATTGGGAAGAATTCCATGTTTGGTAAAGCTTATGTCTATTTTTTGGCCACGAAGGGGGTAGGTGACAAAGTCTCGAAAATCATAGGAAAAACCATATCTAACTTGGGTGTAATTTTGATTTGTTCTTCCTGCGCCAAAATAAGCTGGATTTAATTGGGCGACAGTATCAGCAATGACCGCGTGGTTGTACCTTAATTCCAGTGTTTGAAAATCGTAAAACCTAAATCTTTTTCGAAATTGTATGGCTCCTGTCCACTTTTCACCCAAGATTGCATCACTTTCTAAGTAGGTAAGGGTGTCTTGACTTGTCTTGTATGCTAGGTTTTTTTGTGTGCTGTAGGCGAGGCTCACTGTCATCCCCAATGTTTTTTTGGGGTCCAAATAGGGGTTTTGGTACGATAATTCCAGTTTGTCCGTAAAACCTGTTTCAGCTTTAATTACTACTTTTTCGTTTCGCCCCATGAAATTATTATGCAAGAATCGAAGCCCATAAATGGCTCGATCAAAATCATGGCCGCGCGACCACCAATCGTTCAGGTTTCGGTCGGCCAACTGGAACGCAGGGTAGGCTAAAATATACCATTGTTCCAGGCATTCATAATTGATGGAAAGATTTCCGTTCGGTAATTGGTGGTAATCCGATTTAACCCAAATGAACAGGTTGGTGTTCATGAGTTTACGCCGATTGAATTCGATGCGCTCATGTAGGTCTCGAATGCTCAGAGAGTCATTCTCTTGAAAGTCAAGTTCCCGACGTAAGATATTTTCCCGCGTCTTTTCGTTTCCCAAAAAATGAATGGAATCGATGCGCATGGATTGCCCAACGCAAACAAAGCCTCCAAGCAATAGTCCAATAAAAAGAATGAATGAATAAAAACTCATTCACTCAAGTTACAAAAAAGCCTAAGAATACACGTTAAACTATTCGAAAATGATTGTGGACTTAGCGTGATACCATTCTTCCATGCGGTCTTCCACATACTTTTCAATTTGCATGCGGCGTATTTTTAAGGTAGGGGTCAAGCAGGCATTTTCAACGGTCCAAGGTTCCTGAAGAATTATTAGTTTTTTCAAGTATTCGTATTTTTTGAACATAGGGTTAATGTCCGTTAGCAGCTGTTGTAAGGATTCCGTTAATTCCTCTTTCGATATATTATTGGCCTGAGGGTTTAATTGAATAAGGCCTAAGGGCTGAGGCAAATTCACGCCAACAACACAGGCAACTTCAACGTATTCATGTAATGACAAGGCATTTTCAATCGGAGCCGGTGAAACGTATTGACCTTTGGCTGTTTTGAAATTGTCTTTTACACGCCCAACAATAGATAAGTAGTTTTCGGAATCTAGTTGCCCCATATCACCTGTTTTTAGCCATGGGCCATCAAAAAGTGCATCTGTTTGTTCTTGATTTTTGTAGTAGCCAAGGCAGTTGTAGTTCGCCTTCATTTGAATCTCACCTGTTTCAGCGTCGATTCGGGTGGTGCATTGGTCATGAACCCGGCCCACAGTTCCAAGTTTTATTTTATGGCGAGGCGTTAGGCTATTTAATCCCATGTTTTCGGTCATGCCGTAAGCTTCTTGAATGTAGAGGCCGATGGTTTGAAACCAGGCAGTTAATTCCTGCGGCATGGGAGCTGCACCTGTTATAACCATTAAGGTTTGATCCAAGCCTAATCCCCTTTGTATTTTCTTTTGAATAATACCTCGGATGACAGGAATGGAAAGTAACAAGCTTAATTTTTTCTGTCCACCGATTTTGTGTAATATGCCTTCTTTGAATTTTGCCCATATACGCGGCACTGCTAAGAAATGGCTTGGTCGGGCTTGTACAAGATTTTGCTGGAAGGTATCCAGGTTTTCTACAAAGTAAATTGTTCCGCCAGCAGCCGTCGAGGCAAATTCGACAAAATTTCGCTCGGCAATGTGGCAGAGAGGAAGGTACGAAATGAAGCGCGTGTTAGGTGTTTCTAA
>JBDLUL010000087.1:0-20460 GCA_039805345.1 Bacteroidota bacterium
TGGACGAATCCTTTTAAATGGTTTCCCTACAGGCGTTGAGGTATCTCCGGCCATGGTACACGGAGGTCCTTTCCCGGCAACTTCCGACGCGCGCAGTACTTCAGTTGGCACCGAGGCTATCTATCGATTTACAAGACCGGTTTGTTGGCAGAATTTTTAGACAAACCTGTAGAGACGCGATACCTCGCGTCTAAAACAAAAAAGACGCGAAGTATCGCGTCTCTACAAAAAAAATAACCCCAGGCTTTAGCCTGGGGTCCATTAACCTACATTTCCACCTCCACATTCTCAAAGGTCAAATTCCCCTCCTTATCCACATCCATCAGCACCGCTGAATCTCGTTGAATCTTACCAGACAAAATAGACTTTGACAATTCATTCAAAACAACCCGTTGGAGAACACGCTTCATCGGCCGACCGCCATACAGCGGATCGAAACCATCTTTCGCAAGTTTAGCCAAAGCCTCCTCTGTCGCTTCAATCGTAATGTGTTGTTCCGCTAGGCGATGTTGGATCTCCTTGAATTGGATACTCAAAATCTTACGCGCATGCTCCTCCGTCAAAGGCTCAAACAATACGATCTCATCTACCCGATTCAAGAACTCCGGACGAACTTGTTGCTTTAACAGAACCATCACTTCCTCCTTCGCTTCTTCCATTAAGATGGCGTTGTTCCAGCCCTCCATTTGGCCTAATTTCTCTTGAATCACATGACTACCAATGTTCGAGGTCATGATGATAATCGTATTTTTAAAGTTCGCCGTCCGACCTTTATTATCGGTCAATCGGCCTTCATCCAACACCTGTAACAAAATGTTCCAAACATCCGGATGCGCTTTTTCAATCTCGTCTAAGAGCACAACTGAATAAGGTTTCCGGCGTACAGCCTCCGTCAATTGACCACCTTCATCATAGCCCACGTATCCCGGAGGCGCTCCCACCAAACGGGAAACTGCATGACGCTCTTGATACTCCGACATATCAATCCGAACGATTGCATTCTCGTCATTGAATAAGTAAGATGCTAAAGACTTCGCCAATTCCGTTTTACCTACCCCTGTTGTTCCTAGGAAGATAAAAGAACCAATCGGTCTGCGTGGATCTTGCAAACCCGCACGCGAGCGGCGCACCGCATCGGAAACCAATTCAATCGCTTGATCCTGCCCAGCTACACGCTTATGCAACTCATCCTCCAGATGCAATAACTTCTCAATTTCCGTTTGAAGCATTTTACTTACCGGAATCCCAGTCCATTTAGCAACCACCTCAGCGACATTCTCAGCCGTCACCTCTTCCTGCAACATACCATTCGTGCCATGTGACTTCTCCTGTAAATCTTTCAATTTTTGCTCAGATTCAACCAATCGACCATAACGAATCTCGGCAACTTTGCCGTAATCCCCTTGGCGTTCCGCTTGATCAGCCTCTAATTTCAATTTATCAATCTTCTCCTTCTCAGACCGTATGGTATCTAACACACTTTTCTCTGATTGCCACTGAGCCTTCAAGGCATCGCGTTTTTCTGACAAATCCGCTAATTCACGGTTTAAAACTGCCTCTTTCTCTTTGTTATTTTCCCGTCGGATCGCTTCACGTTCAATCTCCAAAGACATAATCTTCCGTTGGATATCATCAATTGCCTCTGGTACAGAATCTATTTCCAAACGCATTTTGGCAGCTGCCTCATCCATCAAATCAATCGCCTTGTCGGGCAAGAAACGATCTGAGATATATCGGCTTGACAATTCCACGGCGGCGATAACTGCATCATCTTGAATACGCACGCCATGATGCAATTCATACTTATCCTTGATACCACGTAAGATTGAAATTGCATCGGCTACATCCGGTTCATCTACAATCACCGACTGGAAACGGCGTTCGAGGGCTTTATCCTTCTCGATGTATTTTTGATATTCCTTTAACGTTGTGGCTCCAATCGCATGTAATTCTCCACGCGCTAAAGCTGGCTTAAGTAAATTAGCAGCATCCATAGCGCCTTCTCCTCCACCTCCGGCACCAATCAAGGTGTGAATCTCATCAATGAATAAGACAATCTCTCCATCGGAATCCGTCACCTCCTTGATGACGGCTTTCAAACGCTCTTCAAATTCTCCTTTATATTTGGCACCTGCAACCAATAAACCCATATCCAAGGACATAACAATTTTGGATTTTAGATTCTCTGGTACATCGCCTGATACAATTCTTTGGGCCAATCCCTCAACAATAGCCGTTTTACCTACACCCGGCTCTCCCACGAGCATCGGATTGTTTTTGGTTCGTCGGGAAAGGATTTGCAAGACCCGGCGAATCTCTTCGTCACGTCCGATCACCGGGTCAATTTTACCCGCCTTCGCTAATTCATTTAAATTCTTACCGTATTTTTCCAAAGACTGGTAAGTACCTTCTGCATGTGGATCGTTCACTTTTCTATTTCCTCTAAGTTCGATAATTGCTTGTTTAAAATTCTTGGTTGTTAATCCGAGCTTTTTCAGGGCGTCGGCCACGGAATCGTTACCATCCAATAAGGACAAGAACAACAATTCCACACTCACATAGGTATCCCCAAAATCTGCTTTTAATTTATCAGCTCGTTGCAACGCTTGCTGCAAGGCATTGCTCGCATAGGCCTGATCGCCTGAAACCTTTGGATAGGTATTCAAGATAGGCGCTAAGGCCGTTTGGATTTGGGTGGGATTTACGCCTAATTTCTTCAACAGAAAGGATGCGGTTTGGGTATCATCTTGTAAAATCGCAAGCAATAAATGCCCTGTTTCGATAGCCTGTTGACCTCGCTCTTGTGCAATTTCCATCGCCTGCTGAATGATGACACTCGATTGGGATGTGTAGTTATTTGGATTCATGTGGTTAAAATATTTGCAGGGGTACTTGCAAATGAACCACCATAAATGAATTACGGAAATAATGGCGGGTTTACTGTGAACTTCACAAGCAAAAATCGGCCATTATGGCACGTATTAGGCGAATCTGTCTGAAATCACCTGCTTAAATGCTGCGAGCGATTCTTTTAATGTTTCAATCTCCGCGGGGAATTGGCTAAACTCACAAACCTTCGCTTTCAATTCAATTTGTTCACAAATCAAATGCACTTGAGCGGCACCTAAGGTACCTGAATTCCCTTTTAGGGTATGTAACTCCGACTGAACACCTTTGCAATCATTCGCGGCGTAAGCTTTTTCAGCTTGTTGAATTTGCTCTTCCGCTTCTGCAATAAACTCAAGCAGCATTCCTTCTACAAAAACAGGATCTCCACCTACGGCATCAGATAGTGATTTGAGTACTTCTTCATCGACTACCGCATGTGATTGATCTACCAAAAGTTCTTCCGGTGCATGTCCGTCATGAACCCATTTCCCAACCATTTGAATGAGTTGTTGGGCCCGTATCGGTTTGGCTAAATAATCATCCATTCCAGCAGCTAAGAATCGCTCCTTATCTTCCTTCATGGCATAGGCAGTCATGGCAACGATGGGCGGCAATTCCAATACCGATTTTTTCAGTCGGCGTGTCGTTTCCATTCCATCCATTTCAGGCATTTGTATATCCATTAAGACCAAATCAAATGCAGTGTCGAGCGACAAGCAATCAATCGCCTCATGTCCACTATTGGCTGTCTCAACGATACAACCAGCTTTCATTAAAATTTGGGAAGCGACCTTGCGATTCGTCGCATTGTCATCCACCAATAAAATCCTTGCATGCACTTCTTTCAGTGTACCTGCGATATCAAATCGTTCGACTTTGGAAATAGAAGATGCTTTTGAGGCATCACCTACGGCTAAGCGAACTGTAAACCAAAACGTACTTCCCTTGCCTTCTTCAGATTCCACGCCGATCTCCCCTTCCATCATCTTACAGAATTCCCGCGAAATTGCTAAACCTAATCCCGTCCCCCCGTAATTCTTGGAAGTTGAATTATCGAGTTGTTGGAAAGCTGAGAATAATTTCTTCAAATTCTCCGGACTAATACCAATCCCTGTATCCGCCACTTGAACACGCAAATCAACATGGGTATCCGATTTCTTCGCGGTGGAAACCGTAATCGTCACGGAGCCATTTTCGGTAAACTTCAACGCATTCGATGTTAGGTTGGATAGGATTTGTAACAGACGTGTTTCATCCGCTACCACAACCTTCGGTACATCTTCTGCGATTGAATAAGCAACCTTATTCCCTTTCTGATGCGCAATGGGCGTGAATAAGGACATCAGTCGGTCCAATAAATCTTCAAAAACCAAATCCGATGGATGCAAGACCATTTTACCCGCTTCGATTTTGGCTAAATCCAAAATGTCATTCAGAATATGCAAGAGTGTTTCGGATGACTTACGTATGGTTTGCAGGTAATCTTGTTGGTCCTCATTCAAAGGTGAATCGCACAATAAATCAACCATACCAATCACTCCGTTCATCGGTGTACGAATCTCGTGCGACATATTCGCCAAAAACTGTTCCTTCACTTTCAGGGAATGCTCAGCCTGCTCACGTGCCTCGACCAATTCAGCCTGGTATTTTTTCAAATCCGTGATATCTCGCGCAATGCCCGAAACTTCCGCAATGTTGCCTGCCGACTGGATGGGATTCAGGTAAATTTCTAACCACTTTTGTTCACCGAACTTTGTCGCAAGCTCCAATTCAAAATGTTGCTTTTGACCTCGAAAGGCTAGTTTATATTTATCTTCCAAGGGTCGGCGCTCATTCGGCGCAACCAATTGAAAGCCCATGCTTTCTGTACTAAAATTCAACTGGGGTTTAATCTGCAATTGCTGCTCCAAGAGTTCTGCATATTCATGATTAAAACTCGTCAACATCAATCGTTTATTCACCGACCACATCAAGTGGGAGCTGCCTTCAAAAATCGCATTTAAACGAGCAGTTTCCCGAGCCAAAGCCTCTTCCGCTTGCTTACGCGCAATGGCTACGGCAACCTGACTCGAGATAAAATCCAATAATTCCAGATCTCGGTTCTCGTATTTATTGGCACGCTCGTAGGACTTAACTCCAATGATACCTGTCACGCGATCACCAATACGAAGGGGAACGCAAAGCATCACCTTGGGGACCACACCATACAAATAAATTTTCTTGTCTTTGGCGAGCTGATGAATATCATCATCATGCAAAATCAAAGGTTTGTTGGCCATGATGGCATATTCTGTCAATCCATTACCCAATTTACGTTTGGTGAAATGGACACGGGAATCAAAATACTCATCGATGTAATAAGGAAAATACAAATAGCTTTTACCTGGATCGTATTGCGCGATGAAGAAATTCTTCACATCAATCACCTCGCCCAATTGCTTGTGAATGTTCACATACAAATCGTCCAGATTTGTCGAATTAATGGCAACCTGAGCGATGGATGAAAATAATTTATTGGCACGTTCCGCACGAACTTTTGCGGTCGAGTTATGTAAGATACAACGATAGGCGGTCGGTGCGCCCCGTTCGAAACGACAGGTCGCAGAACCCGAAACATAGAGTCGGCGCCCATCTTTACGTCGAAACACTGCCGTAAATTCTGGCAATTCCTCCCCTTTACTCAATAAATCGAATTGCGCTTGCGTCACATGCGCAAAATCCGGATGGAGTACATCCTGCATTTTCAGATCACGCGCTTCCTCTTCCGAGTAGCCCATGGTTTCGAGCCAGGCTTTATTGACAAATAAAAAGCGACCCGAAACGCCCGTGATTTGAATTAAATCCGTTGTATTGTTAATCAGATCTTGCAATTGGGCGTTGGACCGACTTAAGGCCTCGGATACTTTTTTACGTTCGGTGATATCCTCCCCGATAATACTTAAATACGTTGTTTGATCAGCTTCTTGAACGATGGTTGAGGCGACCTCCACCCATTTCATGGCACCTGTCTTGGTAACATAATTCCGTTCACGATCCTCAAATAAACCACCCGATGCAATGGCTTTTTGGAATGAAGCGCGGCGGTCTTCGGTTTCTCCTTCAGGTAACAAGGTACCGAAGAAATCTTTCCCGTTTAATTCGCCTGCTTTATAAGTTAATAATTGGTGGGTATAGGCATTGGCAAAAACGATGGTTCCATCGAGCGCCATGATGATACCAAATAATTTAAGGCCATCGAGGGTCTTGATCAGGTTCTCCTTTGAAGTAGCTTCAGACGCAATACCATCATTTATTTCAAGTACATCCAATTGCTTTTTAAGCTCCTGTATTTCCTGAATGAGATCGTCCTTTGTCTTATTTGCCCAAGCAGCCATGGCTTTATTCCCTATTTTTGCTTAAATGTACAAAAAAGGGCGTAATTTCGCGTACCCTTAAGCCCCAAGAACACGTGCAAGTAAGAGCAAAAAAGAATTTAGGTCAACACTTTTTGAATGATTTAGATGCGGCACAACGCATCGTGGATGGCTTGCAGGATTATGCCAACTATAAAAAAGTCTTGGAAATTGGTCCAGGCATGGGCGTATTGACGCAATATTTAGTCAAGAAAACGGATTACGAAACCTACCTCATTGAAATTGACAAGGAATCGGTAGACTACCTACGCAAAAACTACTTAGAATTTACAGGACCGCGATTGATTGATGGTGACTTTTTGCGCTATCCCCTAGAGAATATCTTCGGTGATGAGAAATTCGCGATCGTAGGAAACTTTCCGTATTTCATTTCCACGCAGATATTTTTCCGTGTTTTGGAATACAAAGACCAATGCGTGGAAGTTGTGGGTATGCTACAAAAGGAAGTCGCGGTTCGCTTGGCAGCGAAACCAGGAAATAAAGATTACGGCATATTGAGTGTTTTGCTTCAAGCCTATTACGATATTGAATATCTATTTAGCTTAGGACCGGAGGTATTTACTCCTCCTCCGAAAGTCAATTCGGGTGTCATTCGATTGGTCCGTAATTTCGATAAGAAATTAGCCTGCGACCCAAAGCATTTTAAAATGTTGGTCAAAATGGCTTTTAACCAACGAAGAAAGACATTACGAAATGCTTTGCGCGCGATGCAATTGCCTGATCACCCCTTATTAACGAAACGAGCCGAACAATTGGGTGTCGAGGAATTCACGACGCTGACACTTTTGTGGGAAGCCAATGGTTACCAAGGAGCCTAAGAAAATAACAAAGCCTTAACAGCATTTTGGGCAAAATTTCCGTAATTGCGCCTTCAATCTAATTCACTCAATCATGGAAGAAATCAACGTACAACACCTTCCGTTTGAGCTCACCAAAGAGTTCCTTGAAGAAATTCGCCAATTGATCATCGATCAGGCGAAGGATGAAATCATTGCCAAGATTGAGGATTTATTCCCTGCTGATATCACATCCATTCTCTATGAATTAAATGGGGATGAATCGAAATATTTGGTCCAATTACTGGATACCAAAATTGCCGCTGCCATCATTTCGGCATTAGATACCGATGATCGCAAGAAGTTCTTAAAGAATTTCACCTCCAAAGAAATTTCTGCTTACATCAATATCGTTGATTCTGACGATGCGGTGGATATATTAAACGAACAACCCGTTCGTATACGTGAAGAAGTTATTGCCCTCCTAAAGGACCGTGAACAAGCGCGCTTTATCATTGACCTCATGCATTATGATGAGGATTGCGCCGGTGGTTTGATGCAAAAGGAGTTGATCAAAATCAACGTTACGCAAACTGTTACGGAATGTGTGGAGGAGATTCGCCGACAAGCCGAGGATGTAGAAAAAGTATTCTCAGTTTACGTTGTCGATGATGACGGAATTTTATTAGGGACCGTGTCCTTGAAAAAAATCATTTTGGCGAAACGTGGTTCGAAGATTCAAGATGTGTATGAAGCAGATGAAATCGTTTCTGTTCAGACATATAGCACCGGCGAAGAAGTTGCTGATTTAATGCAAAAATACGATTTGGAGGCAATTCCCGTCGTGAATATACAAGGTAGATTACTCGGTCGTATTACGATTGATGACGTGGTCGATTTCATTACGGAATCCGCGCAAGAAGACATACAGGTCATGGCCGGTATCTCGGAAGACGTAGAGGAAGATGACTCTGTTTGGCTACTTGTTCGCTCTCGTTTACCTTGGTTGATCGGTGGCATGGTTGGTAGTTTTTTAGCCGCCAAAATCATTGACCGCTTTGATGACACCATCGCCTTATTACCTGCTATTTCTGCCTTTATTCCTTTGATTGGTTCTACGGGTGGAAATGTGGGCATTCAATCTTCTTCGCTAATCGTTCAGTCACTTGCTGATAAAAGTGGTTTAGACACAACCTTGTGGAAACGTCTACAAAAAGTATTTGTAGTCGCATTAATCAATGCCCTCATTGCTGCCATTTTTGCTTTCGGCTGCTCGATGTTAATTGACAGCGGTGAAATCATGTTATCTATAACGGTATCCCTTTCCTTGTTTGCCGTAGTTATGTTGGCATCGCTTATGGGAACCATCACTCCATTGGTTTTAAATCAACTAAAAATCAATCCTGCTGTAGCTTCTGGCCCATTTATAACCACAACCAATGACATCTTGGGTTATGGGGTTTATTTCATGATTGTCTATTTCTTATTGTAGCTAATGCGAGCAGTTATTCAACGGGCTAGTTCTGCTACTTTGCACATCGATGGTCAATTACATGCATCCATCGGAATGGGATTCGTAATTCTGTTAGGCATTCACGTAGATGATACAGCGGCTGATGTCGATTACCTTGTAAGTAAAATTCATGGCTTGCGCATTTTCTCGGATACTGACGGGAAAATGAACCTTTCTTTGGAACAGGTTTCTGGCCAAATTTTATTAGTTAGTCAATTCACGTTATACGCAGATACGCGCAAAGGAAATCGACCTAGCTACCTTGCCTCAGCCAGACCGGAACAAGCAATTCCTTTATATGAGCAAATGATCCAAAAGCTTTCAAAAGCCATGGGGTCTCCCATCCAAACAGGCGTTTTTGGAGCGGATATGCAAGTAAGCTTATGCAACGATGGCCCGGTAACCATCATTATCGATTCGAAAAACAACTCATTATGACCTTAGAAGAAGCACAAGCGCAAGTAGACCAATGGATCAAAACGGTAGGTGTTCGTTACTTCAACGAACTAACCAATATGGCGATGTTAACGGAAGAGGTAGGCGAAGTTGCCCGCATCATTGCACGACGCTATGGGGAACAATCTGAGAAAGAATCGGATAAGAGTAAAGACCTCGGGGATGAAATGGCAGATGTACTATTTGTACTAATCTGCCTAGCTAATCAAACAGGTATTAACCTAACAGATGCCCTAGCTAAGAATTTGGCAAAAAAGAGCATACGCGATGCAGATCGACATCACAATAATCCCAAACTGAAATAAGTATTACTTTCCTGCAGGAATCTGGCTATCCGAGATGCGCTTACTCATGCTTTTCCCTTCCTCTTTGTTGGGAATAAACGGACGAACTAAGGAAATCAAATCCAGACTCGGATTCAATTTTTGAATAACTTCATGACGTACATCAAATTCGGTTTCACCTGAAATTTGTTGGTACTCAGCATCCGAAATGCCTTCATGTTGATTAGAAGTATTTGAAAAAGAAGCAAGATGCCCTAAGGTATTATCGCCCATCAATTTCCCACCTTCCCAAGAAACTACAGAACCTGCGTGTTTCCAATTAAATCCTGAAAGCGTAAAATTCTTTTGATTGATTGCTTGAACCGATTGGAGTGGCATACCTAACAACAAACCTGAGTCTGTTTTCCATTCCGATGCATTCCCTACGATGGTTACATCCACGATTTGACCGTCCCGATAATACACATACACTTGACGGGGTGAATTAGGATATAAAATCGTTCCGCGTAAGCTATCATCACCAATCACCCAAGTCGTATCGGCAATCAGGGAATCTTTTCCATACTTTTTCTCAAGACCTACTAAATTTTCACAGGCCAAAACCTCATTCAAACTCCGTGTTGGGTTTACTTTTTCTTCTGAATTACTGGAGCCACAGGCAAAAAGGACAACAGAAACCAAGATGGATAGCATGTATTTCATATTAGAAAGAATAAGCTAATGATAAGGTTGCATTCAAGCCTTGTACCTGGTATTGATAATACTTTTGATAGTTTTTACCCAAAAGGTTATTGCCTGACAAACCGATGTTTAAATTTCGTTTGATAAAATAGTTTATTTTCAAGTTGACATCCAAAATATCATCCATCTTAATTAACTGATTTTTGACAGGTTCTAGGGCATAGCGTGATTTCATCCAATAAACATCGGGCGCGAGTAAGAACTTAGGCGAAATGCGCCAAGAATTAATCCACGATAAGGTCGTTGCTGGAACATGTGGCGCGTTGAATTTGACACCTACTTGCTCATAAATAACATGATTGAACTTAAAACTTGAGGTAAACTGTGACGTGAAATTTAAATTCATGTTCGCCGTATAGGTCGTGACTTGAATTTTCTCTAAGCCGCCTCGATACTGAATATCAAACTTATTCGTCGCCGTAACAGCGTTAACGTAAAACGGCAAATCAGCGTATTCAGCATAATCATATTGAGCTTCAAAGTCGATTACTTTATTCCCACCAATCCCTTTGATACCCCCATAAACGTGTCCTACTTGATTGGTATTTTTCAATTGGCTCGGAACACGCATCCAAGGATTTTGCTGTAGGAAGCTATGGAAAGAATTGAATTGCACATCGCCTCCTACCCCACCAAATAGGTGAATATAATCAGACGCACCAAAATCCATTTGCAACATCGGGAAAACACTCGTTTTTTCGACTAATGGATCGTCGAATTCCGTAACAAACATAAATCCAGCATTCAAACTGACACGTGAACTTTTATAGGCTAAATGAGGATTGAGTCGGTAAAGATTACGGTTCCATTTCTGTAAGGTAGCATTAGGCGAATATTCCGAATAAATATAATCTCCTGCCAACTTGAAACGAAGTTTCTCCGACATGTTGTGTGCGTACAATCCATGCCCTTGAATGATTAATTCATTCAAATCCTGTGGGTTGGTTAGTTGATTCGCCTGGACGCTTAAAACATAGTCTGAGTTTGCCGATTTTTTTGCACTACTTAATTTACCTGAAGCACTCATTCGCGTGTAAGAAGCCAACAAATCACTTGCTTTCACATAAGAAGGTATTTCGGCCAATCCATAATAGTGATTAGCAAACATTTTATATTCAAGCGTACTCTCCCAATAGTTCACTCGTCCTAAAGAACGGCTTTCTAAACGTGCTAAATTCTGACTTCTAGCGGAATATTCAGCTAGCACAGGTCCAAATAGATTAGCATCATGATGTAAATAAACGCCCAAAAATTTATTCTCTTTGGAACTTTGACTTGCGTTAAAATCAAACAAGGAATGACCATAATTCCCTACTCCCAGGAGAATTGAATTTTTAAACTTCTCCCCATAAGCCGTCTTATTGCTCTCGTCCGTACGCATTTCTTGCGCTGTGGGCGCCTCAATTTTAGGTAACGAGTCGATTGCCCAAGCAGATTCCTTTAGCTTTACAACCAAAGGCGCATTCGCTGTTTGACCAAAGGTTTTCATGGGTAAATATGACCGATCGGTTACCTTTAAGTTCATCACGGCACGCGTTGAATTAGGTATTGTAATCGTAGAACGATCAATACGCGATTCTTGCGCAAAGGCTAGATTATGCAATCCAAACAGGCCAATAAAAAGTAAAATGATCTGTTTCATCTATTGAATTCCCTCTATTTTTTTCTTGGCTAATACTTTAACGGCATCATCCGACGAGTTGGATAAAATACTTTGTAAAATCGCCTTCGCTTGCGCATTATTCTTTAACTGAATAAAATTATCAGCCATCGACAGATACGCTTGCCCTACCGTTGCATCAGGCAAATGATAATAACGACTTTCTGATTGGATAAATTGACTGACCAACCAATCATTTGATTTTTTGAACTCTTTCTGCAGTGACAATACTTTAGCAAAGGCTATTGCCGCTTTGGCCCCTACTTCGTCTTGATTATAATTGACCGACTTTTCAAACCATTGTTTAGCAAGATCGTAATCAACAGCATCCAATGCGTATTGGCCTATTTCGATAGCCCACTGACTCTTACGAAGCGAATCAGCGCTATCTAAATCAACCCAAAGCTGGTTAAGTGAATCAAATTTCTTTAGTTGGCCATACAATTGTTTCAACTTATCCTGCACATCCGTCATAAGGGTATCCTGAAAGGCGATATTAGCCTTTAAATCAACTAATTGGCTGATTGATAAATCCGTACGCTTTTGTTCCTCATAAATCAATGCAATCATCCATTGGGATTTATTGGCATAGCTTACACCCTGCTGGCTACGCTTTAGGTAAATCAAGGCATTACCAAAATCTTTTGTGTGGTAGGTGGCAACACCCAACATGTAATTTAAGGCATCAGATTGCCCATAGGCTGGATATTCTTGGATCAAACGAACCAGTTCAGGAACGACTAATTTATATTTAGCCTGCTGGAACATTTCTGTACAAATATCGAACCATTGATCTGCCAAACTTGGGTCATCACCGTGTTGACTTGCATAAATATGGTACAATTCCATTGCCTCTGTGTGTCGGCCCGCTTTTTTCAACAATTCTGTAGCACCGATAATGGCTTCTTTGGCAGACGAATCTGTCGTGAATTTACGTACGATTTGTATGTAATCATCCATGGCTAAAAACCATTGATTCGTATTCTCATATGCCTGAGCCCGAATTAATAAGAAAGGCGCAAACAGAGGATTGACAGTCGATTTCGATTGAATAAATTGGCTCGTATTGCGAATGACAGCCGCGTAACTTTCCGTTTTTTGCAAACGTGCTAAAGCCACATTGCTTTGATATAACATTTTGTCGGCTTGTGGGTCATTCGGAAATTTCGAACTGTAAGCTAGGTAAACCTCAGATGCCTCTTTGAATTTCCGTAGATTAAAGAGAATCAATGCTTTACGTTCCAGCAAACTTGTCGTTTGTACGGAATTCTGTTGAATGGCCTCATCGAAATATTTGAGGCCAGCGGTTAAATCTCCTTTCGCAATGGATAATTCGGCCAAATTACGCAAATCATCTACGGAACGGCTTCCTGCTAATTTATTCGCCACATATTCCTCAAAATATTGCAACGAACGATCATACATCGTGATGTAAGCAAAAGAATGGGCTAAACTCAAACGAATCCGTTGGCTCAATTCACGCGAGCCTGTAGGCAAAGACGTTTCCGCTAATAAAGGAACATATAATTTAATGGCATCTGAATTCTTATTCGACCGCGCTAGCATTTCCGCTAACGCATACCGTGCATACCAAGCCATCTCACGATTAACGGCAAAATCAAGTGATTTCTTGTAATACGTTATCGCCCGACGATCTTCTTGTTTTTCATACGCCTTGGAAGCAATCTGATAACAAGTAGCTTGATAAAGTTCTTGGAATTTCACTTTTCCTACAGGAAAATTCAACATAAAATCTTCCATGGCAGATAAACTTGCTTGCTTCTGCAATGCATCGATTGCCATAGAAACCAACAATTCTCCTTGTTTATTTTGTGGCGAACGCTTCTGATAGGATTTAATTTCTTTCAGTAAAGTAGGCCATTGCTGATTTTGTTGCAACAAACTTAAATACATCAGATACGCTTCTTCAGCCAATTCTTTATTGAAAGGCATCGCAGCAACCTCCTGCAAGGCTGGGTAAGCAAGATCCCATTTTTGCTGGTCCACTAAAATCAACGCACGCGTTTTAGCCATTTCTTGACCCAGGGAATCATTCGATTTATCCGATTTAGCAAGTAACAAGAGCGCTTCATCCAGCTGCTTTGATTTATACAGGGCGAAAGCAAACTTATAATTTCGCTCACGATTCATCATGAGAGGCGATTTCTCCTTGACAACCGCATAACTTTTCGCGGCATTCGAATAATCTTGTTTTTGAAATTGCAGCTCCGCGATGATGGAAGCCAAATTTCCAGAAGACTGCTGGTAAGAACTATCTGCTAAAATCGGCTTAACATAGCCAATTAAATCATTGTATCGATTTAATTTCATGTAAGCTGAACTAATCCAAACAGGCGCTTCTGCCGCATATTTAGGATCTGCGCTGGCCAGTTTAAAGTCCTCAATGGCTTGATCAAATTTTTCGGAATGAAAATGCATGACCCCAGCGTAATAAGCGGCAGGCAAAGAAAATTCATCTTCCGACTCAAACTTCAAGAGATTGAAAAGGGCTAAGGCTTCTTTGTATTGGTTCGATTTATAATAAGAAACAGCGAGGTAATATTTATGCTCTAAATTCGTCTGAGATGAATTACTCAAATATTTAATTGCACGAGCCCAATCACCTGTTTCGTAATAGAAAACACCTATTTCCGTAATTAGTTTGGCTGAAAAAGGGCTTTCTGGATGATCGGATACAAATTTAATTGCTTGAATTTCTGCCTCAGGACGCATCGAATAAATCGAGCACATGGCAATATAATATTCAACAATCGTGCGTTCAGAAATCAATGAGGAAGGACTTTCCTGCAAGTTTTTAAGGTAAAAACGGAATTCTTCTTGAGCAGCCGGAAAGTTGTTCGAATCAAATAACAACTTTGCTTGACGGAAATGCTCGTAAGGGTCTGTTAATTTGACCGTTTGCTGCCCATGCATTTCAAACGGCTGAACAAAGAACACGCTTATAACTAAAACACTAAAATAAAATAATCGTTTTTTCATCTACGAACAGATGTATATTTAGGGTTATTACAATAATACAAATTTTATTTCAAATTTATCTCCCCTTTCTAACGATAAAAGTTATAATTAATTTCCTCTAAGACATATTTTATCTAATTTTGGAAGATATTACCAACAAACAACATTCGATGACGATTCGTAACTTATTCATATTCAGCTTCCTTTCATTCTGTTTCTTGACAGCATCCGCTCAAAGCCCAAATAAAAAGCTTCCTATCATTAAAAATGGCGGATATGTTATCTATGAAAAAAATGGACATGGCTTAATCGCAGCCGTTGAAAACTTAGGTAAACTAGATTACAACGAAGCCATAAAAGCCTGCGACTCTTTACAAGTAGGTGGGTTTTCTGATTGGCGACTGCCTTCCAAAGAAGAATTTGAATTAATCCACCCTAAATTGAATCTTAAAAAAGTAGGTGGAGGAAGTATTTTCCAATCATCGTGGTATTGGACGTCGTCAGAGGTAGACAAACAAAACGCTTGGACACATAACCTTCAAACTGGACTTCAAGCATCTTATTTCAAGGATTTCAAATGCTTCGTGAAAGCGGTTCGATCATTCTAATACGCCATATTTTCGCATTTGTCGGTCCATCACAGCGAAATACACCGGTGGAAGCAAAGCTAAAATTAACATCCCGGGATAGCCGGTAGGCATTTGAGGAGCTCCCGCATGGTGGCGCAATATTTGGTATTTTCGAGAAGCCAAGTAATGATGATCGCTATGCCGACTTAACTCAAATAAGAGTACTCTCCCCAACAAATGATTGCTGTTCCAAGAATGTTCTGGCTGCACACGGCCATAGCGATTATTTGCGTTTAAAGGACGTGTCAATCCATAATGCTCAATGTAATTAACGGCTTCAAGCAATAAAATTCCAATCATTGCTGAAATCAAAAAATACCCCAATGTAGCTAATCCCCAAATCCAATAAATCCCAAACATTAATCCGGCTTGAAACAGGTGAAAGAACAACATTTCATTTTGAATGGACCAAAAGCTGAGTTGTTGGTTCTTTAAAATCTTGCTATTGATTCGCCAAGCACTCATATAGGTACCCGGAATCGTTTGAAAGAAAAACGCAAACACACTTTGTCGATATTTGGCCGTACTAGGATCATCTGGCGTACTTACATGTGTATGATGCCCACGATTATGCTCAATAAAAAAGTGCATATATAAGCTGGTAGACAACAATATTTTTGACATCCCCTGCTCCAATTTGTTGCTTCGATGACCTAATTCATGCGCTAAATTAATTCCAAAAATCCCCGCTAATAAACCCGCCGTTAGGATACGCCCAATTCGATCTTGTGTCGAAATATCAGTTGATGCTACTTGATTTAAAAAATAAAATAAACTGACAAGATGCATCGCAAAAGCCACATACAGCACAAGGTCATACAGCGGATTGTTTTTAGCAGCTATTTCATCATCTTCTGATAAATTGTCTTCATCAGCAGGTAAAAACAATTCTGCCAGGGGTATAAAAAGAAAACTAAAAAGGATGCTAGCCCAACAAGCAATTCCCACAGCATGGTAAGAAATCCAGGCACCGGCGAATAAAACAAAAGGCAGAATGTATTTGATAATGCGCATAGCTAATCAACTTATTTCCACAATAATAACAATTTAAACTTGTTTTATTGCTAAAACAAAATCAGAAGCAACTTGCTCAATTTGATAGTCGGCTAAAAACAATGCCCGTGCATTTGTAGCTAATCGATTTTGCAAATCCGGATGCTGATAAAGGTTCTGCATTGCTTCGAAAACGGACGCTTGAGAAGGTTCGCAAACAAGCGCAGCATCTGCTGAAATCAGTTCATCGGCAAAACCAATCCGTGTGCTCACAATACTCGGTTTACTGTACGCAAGCGCTTCCAAAGCAGCAATCGAAAAACCCTCTGAGTAACTTGGTAAAATGAAAGCATCCACCTGTTCCAACAAATAGGCTTTATTCGGCCCTGTAACAACATCAAATACATCGACGTTCGCATGCGGATAAATTGCCAGCAGCTTACTTAATTCCTCCGAATAATCATCTTGAGGCCCCGCAATAATTAAATGTATGGCAGAACCATGCAGGCGACTTAAATCCTCAAAAGCATTCAGCAATATATCCAAACCCTTCTTGCGATTAATCCGACTCAAAAACAAAAACACAAACGAACCATTTTCCTTAATTTTCATGATTCGATTGACGAAATCAGGCGCAGGGGCTGGCCATGTCGATTTCGTCGGATCCTCAATTCCATTGGGAATAAAAACAATTTTCGAACGTAAGTCGGGGAAAAGATTCAACACAATTTGCTCCTCTTCCCGGCTAATCACATGGATCAAATCAGCCTTTTGCAGAAAGCGTTTCTGCATTAAATTCCAGAGAAGCTTTTTTTTCCATGCTGAACGATTCCACGCATAAGGGTCCAAAAACCCATGGATGGTAACGATCTTTTTGGCCTTATTGGGGACAATAAAAGGAAGCAAAGCGCCAAAGTACCAAAGTCCATGAATGTGCACGTATTGAAAAGAATTCCGATTTCGGATAAACCAAAACAACAAAGTCCATGAAAATTCAGAGAGTAGGCGCGAAAAAACACTTTGCCTAAATATCTCCAAATGAACACCTGGAGCGGTCGGATAAGCGTGGTGTGCTTGATTCATGGAACTCGCAATCGTGACATCTATGCCGGAGTCAATTTGAACACGTGAATGATTCAAAATCACACTCGCTGGCCCTCCTGATTCATAGGAATAAGAACATAAATGCAATAAATGATCTTTCTGCTGCATGTTAAAATTCAATCTTCCACTCCTGCTGAATAATTTCCTTTAAACGTTCAGGATTATTTTGCGCAGCTTTTTCGGCTTCGTAGATATTCATATCGACTAAAAGACGGTACCAAAGTCCTTGCATAAAATGAAATACCCAAACCTTCGGATGGTCCAAGAATCCTAATTGAAATATAAATCGAAAGACAAAATAGGCTACTGCACGTATTCCAAGCGGCATTCGATTGTATAAACTATTTTTAGCCGTTCTTTTCGAATGTGCTTGACTGTTTCCAGCCGCCGACAAGTCGGTGGTAAAAGTGAATTGATATTTTTGATTCAACACATCTGCGGCTTCGCGGCGTGCATAATTATTGTGTTTACTTACCCACCAATGCATGGAATTAAGATTCTCATCCACGACATGTTCCGTAAAACGGATGGTTTCCCCTTGTGATAGAACGATATGTTCATCCATCAGACGTTGTTCACAGGCACCGAAACCTGTGCGCCAGAGTCGCAATAAATGAATCGGATAGAAGCCGCCAAAACGGATCCATTTTTCTTTAAAAAACACTTTTCGCGTAAATTCAATCCCTGAAATACGAGAAGAAAGGGCAGCCAATTTTAGATTAATTTCTTGTTGAAGCTCTTCGGTCAAATATTCGTCCGCATCAATCCGCATCGTCCATGCCGTTTGAATTTGAGCTTCCTGAATGCCCCAATTCAACTGTTTGGCATAATTATTTTCCCAAGCATGTGAATAAACTTCAGCACCTAAACTGCTAGCAATTTCGATGGTACGATCCGCAGAAAAAGAATCGATGATGCAAATACGTGAACAAACTGCTTGCAGGCTATTGATACAGCGAGCAATGTGTTTCTCTTCATTAAACGTCAAAATGATTGCCGTAATTTGGGTCATGCACCTAGAATTTCAACAAATTTACCATTAGCCCGTGGATTCACAAGGCATTTAGCGTTATTCTATCCGATAGTAACGATGCGTCGCAAGAATTACCGGTTTGAATCCTCCGTGGAAAAACGCACCCTCGTTGAATTTAATGGATTCCAACGTGTTCGAAGAATCCGATGTTAGGCTATAAAATCGTTTGGCTTGTGCTAAATTCAAGATTAGGCTATTTGACCAAAAACCTTTTTTCAACAAATTAGGTGCTATGCGAATTCGTTCACGGATATTTCCCGATTTTAGTTCCGCTATTAATTGGGGCGGCTGAAACAGCAAATTAACTAGATTGCCTTGCGAACTGTAGGCAGTTTCAAAGGTACTTTCCCGTAAATAGCCCGCTTGCAATACGCCTAAATTAATCTCTTTTCCCATTGTATGACGTGCATACCGCGTAAATACCAATCGGAGCTTTCGATGATGCGGCTTGCGGGCAAATAATACTAAAGAATCGTTGGAATCCACGATTTCATAATGCATCAATAATGCTTTTTGGGTAAAGGATTCCTCCGACCAAGGGTACTTTAACGTCGATTTTTCCAAGCCATAGATAACAAAATCCGGTGCTTTTTTTGAAGCAAAATGTACTTCATTTAGACTATCTAAATAGCGATCTCCTGCTAAATAACTCTGAAGCGTTGGACGTGGCACATAATTCAATCCATGGGTATTAACCCAAGAAAGCTCAAATGGGATGACATCCACAGAATGCTTTCCAATCCGCTGCAGAAATGCAGCTGGCAAACGCTGACCGGCCGATGCCATCTCCCGAGTTCCCTGGAAATAATTCGCCAAAATATAGGGGCGATATTTGATTCCATGCCAAATTCCAAGTGCCGTAAATCCCACGAGCGGAACATATAAATACACATAGAGCGCAAATAGCACAGGCATTAAAAGCAAATACATGCGTCTCATGGACAATAGAGCGGAATTTGCAACAATCAATAGTCCTACATAAGTCATTAATTTAACATAGGCTGTAAAATGACCTGAATCTGCACGAACAAAACTGTATTTCAATAAAACGAAAGATATGCCAAGCGCAGTAGCAACTAAAAAATACTCTGACCATGCATGCCAGGGCGCTTTCATGACAAGGTAAAGGCTTAAAAACACCTGCAACAAGAATACAACATAGGTTACAGCCGTCAACTTTTCAAATGACTCAGGGAAAACGGACATCCCGGCGTTATAATTTGCGATGATATGAAAACTTGTCTTAAAATATAGTAACAAGTTGGTATCTAGAAAATGCGCCCAAGCCATGAGCGCAAATACAAATATTCCGATCCACAAAATACCCAAGTACCAAACAAGCCGCTTTTGAATGACCATAACGGCAATTAAACCGGCTAAAAATGCCCAAACGATAATACCATAATTAGCCTTACTGAAAAATATAATGCCGAGTAACAAAAAAGATAGCACGAGCGAAATAACTCGTTTCCATGTTGAATCTGCATAAAGGGCAACAAATCCGTGGTACATGCCTAAAAACATCCACAGGAAAGCTGTGGTTTCACCAATCATCTCAAAGGAAAAGAGGTTGAAGCAGAAAAATAAAAGAAGGTGATAGTATTTGGCTTGTTTGGGAAAACAGGTCGCATGAAAATAGATGAGATTCAGAAAGAAAAAACCATCATAAAGCAACTGCTTCCAAGCCGGCACCAAAATAGGAAGTCGGTAGATATAGGACCCCAATGGACCATAAGTAAATACGAAGTCACTCCCCCAGACACCTTGTTTGTCCCGCAATAAATTCAAAGCAATTTGCCAGGAAGGATCCAACCCGGCACTCGGCTCTTCAAATAATCGCAAAAAGGGAAATGTTAGGTAAACAATGCCAAACGCATATAGCCAATAATGCCATGTTTTTTGAATGGGGGTGCGTAAATAGCCAAGGATTGAATTCAATTGAAATACGTATAAAAAACAAAGCTAATGATAAATACAAAAAAGACCCACA
>JBDLUL010000088.1:0-17186 GCA_039805345.1 Bacteroidota bacterium
TTCGATGCATCAGCAATTTTATTCGCCTCTTCTTTTAAGGTATTTGTCTTATTTTCATACAATAAACCCAAATTGAACAAGTTCATCACATCTTTCGGATCCTTGGAAACCGTTTCCTTCAACTGAGAAATCGCTTGATCAATCCGATTGAATGCAATTAACATATTGAATTTCTCATTCTTCAAATCCTTGCTGGTTGGATAAATTTCAATCCCCTTGTCAATCAAAGCAAGTGCTCTATCTTCTTCTTTAGCTACTTTATAAATTTGTGACAAACCATAAATAATCGCGACATCCTTACCGCCAATGTTCATGTATTTCTCATAAGCAGCACGTGCTTCTGCATCTTTTTGGCATAACTGAGCCACAACACCCGTATACATCGCTGAAACGGTATCTTTCGAAGCAATTTCTGATGCCTTAGACATATAACGGAAAGAAGATGTATAATCTTTTCCTTGGTATTTAATCACACCCATGTTCATTAAAGCACCATAAGCCTTTTCTCGGCCTTCCAATAACTTTTCTGCATCTTTCGCGATAGAACCTTTCTTGCCTTCTTTCGTATCCAATTTCACTGCTTCAGCCAGGTAATCCAAGGCTTTAAATGATGCATCTAAATCGGTATTCGCCAAAGTTGAATCTGGAAATGAAGCCAAATCAAAATAAGCTACCGCACGCTCTAACCATAAACGAGGCTTTGTAGGTGCTTTCTTTACGGATTCATCTGTCTTTTTAACAGTTTCCAAAATACTCTTCTTTTGTGCTTCGACCAAAGCTTTGTCCACCTGTGCGAACGATGAGCCTGCAGCCATTGCCACAGTAATCAGGGTTAAAACTACTTTTTTCATACGTTTAGTTAAATTAAAAAAAAGCCCGTATTTACATACGGGCCCATGAAATTACTCTTCAGTTGATTCCTCTACACCTTCTACTGCTGAATTCTCCTCCCCTGTTTCCGGTGCTGCCGTATCCTGAACAGCTCCTTCTACGATTTCTACTCCTTCTGCTAATTCAACCTCTTCCGGCTCAGGCTCTTTCTCAATTTTGGTTACTGATGAAATTTCATCTGACTCATTTTTCAAACGAATCAACTTCACCCCTTGCGTATTACGTCCCATGACACGTAACTCAGCCACACTCGTACGGATTAAAATACCCGCCTTCGTGATGATCATCAAGTCATTGTTATCATTTACTTCCTTAATCGCAACCAAATTACCTGTCTTATCCGTGATATTCAAGGCCTTAACCCCTTTTCCACCCCGGTTTGTCAAACGATAATCTTCTACTTCTGAACGCTTACCAAAGCCTTTCTCCGAAACAACCAATAATTGTTGAACCTCCGGATCAGACACACAAACCATACCGATCACACGCTCATCCGCCACACTTTCATCAATCCAAATACCTTTTACCCCCGCAGCGGTACGGCCCATTGGACGAACACGTGTCTCTTCAAAACGTACCGAACGGCCCGTATTGGTTGCAATGACGATTTGATTATTACCATTTGTTAATGCAACGTCTAATAAACGGTCTCCTTCGCGAATAGTAATCGCATTGATACCGTTTTGACGTGGACGAGAATAAGCCTCTAACGACGTTTTCTTAATCGTTCCATCTTCCGTACACATGACAATAAAGTTATTATCAATGTAATCCGGGTCGGTAATCGACTTCACATTAATCACGGCACGAATCGTATCACCATTCTCAATATTCATCATATTTTGAATTGGGCGGCCTTTCGAGTTTTTCGAGCCCTCTGGCACCGCATAAACACGTAACCAGAAACACTTACCGCGCTCCGTAAAGAATAATAACCAGTTGTGCATTGTCGCTGAGAACAAATGCTCTGTATAATCATCATCTTTCGTAGCCACTGCACGTGAACCTACTCCTCCTCTACTCTGCGCACGATATTCCGTAATCGGCGTACGCTTAATATATCCTTGCGCAGAAACAGTAATCAACATTTCATCATCCGCAATCATATCCTCTACCGAGAATTCTTCATCCGTCATGTTGATTTGCGTACGACGCTCATCGCCATAACGCTGTTTCATCTCCGTCAATTCATCTTTAATGATTTGCAATTGACGCTCTGGTTTTGCCAAAATGTCTTCCAAATCATCAATCAACTTCATGATTTCCGCAAATTCATTCATGATCTTCTCACGCTCCATGCCGGTAAGACGCTGTAAACGCATCTCCAAGATAGCCTTCGCTTGAATCTCTGATAAATTAAATTTACTCATTAATCCCTCCTGCGCTGCATTCGGGTCTTTTGATTCACGAATCAACTTAATTACTGCATCAAGATTATCCAATGCAATAATAAAGCCTTCCAAAATATGCGCACGCTTACGTGCTTCACGTAAATCAAATTTCGTCCGACGAACAATTACCTCATTCCGGTGCTCTACAAAATGATGAATCAAATCTTTTAGATTCAACATCATCGGGCGACCTTTAACCAAAGCCACATTGTTCACACTGAATGAAGATTGTAAAGCGGAATGCTTATACAAGTTGTTTAATACGACATTCGCAACTGCATCACGCTTCAAATCAAACACAATACGCATACCTTGACGATCCGATTCATCACGAATCTCCGAAATACCTTCGATACGCTTATCGTTCACCAAATCAGCGCATTGCTTGATTAAGGATGCTTTATTAACCATGTACGGAATCTCCGACACGATAATCTGCTCTTTTCCATTCTTATTCGTATCAAATGTTGCATTTCCTCGTACGACAATACGTCCTCTACCCGTCTCAAATGCATTCTTGATACCCTGAACACCATAAATAGTTCCTCCCGTAGGAAAATCCGGTGCCTTGATGTATTGCATCAATTCCGTAATCGTGATATCCCGATTATCTATATATGCCGCGATACCATCTACTACCTCTGTCAAGTTGTGTGGCGCCATATTCGTCGCCATACCCACCGCAATTCCTGAAGTACCGTTCAATAATAGATTGGGAATCTTCGCAGGTAATACCGTCGGCTCATCCAAGGAATCATCAAAGTTGGGCTGAAAATCAACCGTCTCCTTATTCAAATCCGAAAGCATCTCATCCGCTATACGCTTCAAACGCGCCTCCGTGTAACGCATGGCTGCAGGTGAATCACCATCGACCGAACCAAAGTTACCTTGTCCATCAACCAGTGGATAACGCAATGACCAATCTTGGGCCATACGAACCATCGTATCGTAGACTGAAGAGTCACCATGTGGGTGATACTTACCAAGTACCTCCCCGACGATACGGGCTGATTTTTTGTACGATTTGTTGTAACTAACTCCTAACTCTTCCATCCCGTAAAGTACCCTACGATGCACCGGCTTTAAACCGTCACGCACATCTGGTAAGGCACGAGATACAATAACCGACATTGAATAATCAATGTACGCCCCTCTCATTTCATCTTCGATGTTGATTGGGATAATATTCGTGTGTAATGACATAAATAATGATTTGATTCGTTGAACAAACCGCCCGCTAAAATTTCTCTTTTCGAAAAAACAAAGCGGTTTTTCAATAGTTACAAATATCCTTAATTCTCCCTATTTTTCCAAGAAAAAATTCAGTAAATCTGGAGAAAATAAATCATTTATCGAACGCTATATTTACCTTTGAAAAACGAACAAATTAGTAGACTTTGAAAAATACATTACACATCATCTTTTTAGGCATTTTCATCAGCATGCTCTGCTTGCAAGCTCCGTATGTAAATGCCCAAAACATAACACGTGGACCCTATTTGCAGCTACTATCGACAAATTCAACACACATTCGATTCCGCACCGATGTGGAAAGTAAACCGAGTGTTTTGATTGGCAAAACGCCAAGTTCCCTCAATCGTACCATTAAGCAAACGATTTCTACAAAAGAACACGAAATTACCATTGACTCACTTTCAAACAACACCCGCTACTACTATAAGATTATCACTCCTTCCCAATCACTCGGTGACTCAACCTATTTCTTCCAAACAGCTCCCGCCAAAGGGTCCAAATCAAAAATTAGCTTTTGGAGTACAGGTGACATGTTTCCTGGCCAACAGCAAATAGATGCATACGAAGGGTTCAAAAAGTATATTGGCAACAAATACACCAACCTATACCTGACCGTGGGCGACAACGTCTACTCTGGTGCTTCTGATGCTGATTTCCAAACCAATTTCTTTCAGGTTTATCAAAATGGCCCCATCCTAAAACAAAGCGGCATGTTTCCCGCTGTTGGGAATCATGATTATGATTATACCTCTCAAAAACAGGATGACCAAAATATAGCCTATTTCCAAAACTTTTCTTTACCGACGAAAGGCGAATTGAACGGGGTTCCATCGAACTCAGAGGCCTATTATTCATTTGATTATGGGAATGTACACTTCATATGCCTCGATTCTTATGCCTGGGGAACTGATAACCAAAGACTATTCGATGGGCCTTCCGATCAATTAACTTGGCTTAAAAAGGATTTAGAAGCAAACAAGCTGGACTGGACAGTTGTATATTTCCACTACCCTCCCTATACAAAAGGCAGCTATGATTCAGATGCCAAAAACCCTGATGCCACCTACAACAATCGGTACAATATCCCTTTAGTGAACCTGCGTACTATTTTGGTACCCATTTTCGACAAATACAAAGTTGATTTAGTGCTAACGGGACACAGCCATGTCTATGAAAGAAGCAAGCCCTTGGTAGGACATACAGGTACATCCGATACCTTTGACCCTAACCTACATAATCCTTCTAGTTCCACCGGAAAATACGATGGAAATGAAAATTCATGCCCCTACCTATTTGATAACACGAATCAACATGGAACCATTTATGTAGTAAATGGTGTAGGTGGCGGAACGAAAAAACCGTTGAGCGACTTCCCACACAAGGCCATGTATTATTCCAATGCAAGTGTCAATGGATCCTTCTATGTGGAAATCGAAAACAATCGATTCGACGCTAAATTCCTCGATACGAATGGTGACGTTTTAGATAAATTCACCATTTTTAAAAATTTGAATCTCAAACCAAATACCAGCCTGACAATCGATTACGGCAAAACCGCCGACTTAGTAGCCTCCTGGTTAGGACAATACAATTGGTCGACAAATCAAACCAGCAGCAGTATTACCGTGAATCCAACATCTTCGAGCACTTATCAAGTAAGCGATCCCCAAAAATGCTTGGTTGAGAAATTCTATATAACTGTCAATGCGCCACTAGGAACACAAGAATCCCGCGAAATTCCATTTGACCAATTAACCATTTTCAATCTACAGGGTCAAAATATAAAAGAGTTCAACCAGGCCGGTCAGGTGAATGCTGAATTATTGAATACATTACAACCGGGCGGATATATCCTCCGTGTCGTATATCAGCAACAAGAAAAAGTGTTGAAAATAATTAAATAGGATTGACTGAAGATTCGCGAACGACCAACTTCGTTTTCAAGACTTCAATAACAGGCTCTACACCTTCAGCGCGCCCTTCTATTTGATCCAAAATGAGCTTCATCGCCAGCTTTCCTATTTCTTCCAAAGGCTGCGCCACCGAAGAAATTGTAGGTGAAACAACCGAACAAATAGGTTCATTATTAAAACTAACCATTTTAACCTGATCGGGCACTGAAATCTTCAATTCACGCAAGGCAACCAATACACCCAATGCCAAGCGATCTGAAACAACCAGAATTCCGTCCGGAGGATTTGCGCTTTCCATTAATTGGTGAGTTTGTGAAGTCGCTGTATCTTGAAAATAATCGGAATGGATAATTAACGAATCATCTTCTTGTATACCTGCCTCTTCCAAGGCTCTTAAATAGCCTAATCTGCGCTGATTACTAACAGAAACACTCTTAGGGCCAGCTAAAAACGCTATCCGCTTACAACCATTTTCCAGCAGATGTTTAACTGCCTCATAGGCAGATTGCTCATTATCCACCATAACTTTGGAGGCATGGATTTCATCGCTATCCCGATCAAAGAAAACCAAAGGGATACCACGACGCTGCAAACGCGTTATATGATCTAAATTGACAGTCTCGCGGGACAAAGAGATGATAATCCCTTCCACTTGACTTCGAGATAAATTTTGAATGTTGATTAATTCGCGCTCAAAAGATTCTTGCGTTTGGGTAATCAAAATACTATATCCAGCTTTAATCGCTTCTAATTCAATTGCCTTCACAACAGTGGAGAAGAAGTAATATCCCAAATCGGGTACAATCAAACCAATCGTTTTTGTCTTACTTTTAACCAAACTTGCAGCCAATACATTAGGTTGGTAATCCAACTCCGCAGCCAAATCCAACACAGCCTTTTTGGTGTCCGGATGAATATCCGGTAAATCACGTAAAGCACGCGAAACAGTTGCAACAGATACATTCAACTGCTTGGCAATGTCTTTGATCGTAACCTGATGACGCATAGTTTATTAATTTAATCCGAATTTACACGCTTTTTTTGAGATTCTAAATGCCTATTGTTTCCTTTAACGTTACACAGGACTTCCCTCCCAACATGCCTAAAGGCGGTTGCTCTTTCCACACATGTATCTCAAATCTCATTATATCTTGAAAGGAGTGCTTTAACTTATTCGCGATTCGCTGCGCCACCGTTTCCAATAAATCAACGGGCTCAGCCATGACTTCTTGACAAATCGTATAGATTTTGCCGTAATCAAATGTTTCATCTATCTGCTCAAATTGTATCCCATTAACCTGCTTCGAAACACGCACAGTCAACAAAAACCAATTTCCCAAAATTCGCTCTTCTGGAAACAATCCATGATAAGCGAAAAATCGCACATCTTCCAATGAAACCTGATATTCCTGCATATACTAATTGATTTCTCCTACCTTTCCTCGCGGACCTGTCGTCTTTGCATAAGCTTCTAATACCTTATTTAATGTTGGTAAACCATCATCCTCAATGGTAGCTACATCTAAATGCTTACCTTTTTTCACAGGCTGTTTTTTAACAGTCTTTGCCGGTTTAGCCTTAGCAACAACTTTTTTCGCAGGTACAGCTTTTTTAGCTACAGGTTTTACGGGTACTTCCTTGACTACTTTGACTTCCTCAAGCTTTGACCAGGCCTCAACGCTCGTTAAAGTTTGTCGGGCGAAATTTGCCAACTGACCCGCTATTTCAGCCTGAATACTCTCTAAGCGCTTTAATTCCCTTGTCTGTTCTTTTACCTCTTGCTCTACTTGGCCAATCAATTGCTTGCGCTCATTTTCAACCAATAGTTTCGCCTTTTGTGCTTCTTTTTCAGCAGAGGCTAACACCGTTTCAGCCTGCTTCTTCGCACTTTCCAATACCTTAGCAGCCTCTTTTTCTACTTTTTCTTGCCAGTTCTTTTGTGCCTCTTCGGCTAATTTCATGGCACGAAATAAAGAAGTCTCCACCTCACGTAAACGATTCACTTCTTGCTCCAAGGTTTGTACTTTCTCCACCAACACGGCTTGTTGGCGATTCATCTCATCCTCAAAAAGAGAAACCGATTGTACATAGTCACTCACCTCGTGAACATCAAAACCTCTAAAACTTTTCGAAAAGGATACCTCTGGAATTCGCATATGAAAAAGCATTTAGGTTAAAATTATAAAAAATTGTTAATCGATTTTCCAAACTGAAATATTTTTATCGTCCGAACCCGAAACCAAAAAGTCCTGATAAGTGCTCCATATCAATCGATTAATCGAATTTTTATGCCCCCCATAGCGCGCAAAATCCAATACCTTCAATAACTTCAAACTTGTTGTATCCCAAATCTTAATCGTCTTATCCATACTTCCCGTGGCCAAATATTGACCATCAGGACTTACAACAACTGTGTTAATCGAATATATATGTGCAGGAACACCTTCCAATAATGCCTCTCCGGTCAAATTCCATTTTCGAATATGTGCATCTCGACCTACGCTAAACAAACCTTCCGAATGATATATAATGGAAAATACACTGTTTGTATGTGCCAACCAGGCTTTATGAAGTGAAAAGTCAGCTTTAAAGATCCGAATATATCCATCACTCGAGCCAATCGCCATTTCGGCGTTTGGAAGTGGACAAAAACATCGAATATTCGTCTCACCTGATTTAATTCGCTTTTTAATTGCCTGTGCTTGTTGGTCGATTACCGTAATCAACCCATCTTGATGTCCAACCCAAACATGCCCATCCATGATTGCTAGGGAATATATCGCCAACTGAGGTAATTGAATGGAAAAAACACGTGTCTGATCAGCAACCAATATCCCATGAACTCCTTCGAAATTTTGCCCAACCCACAAAATCCCTGTTTTTGCATCGTAAACCATTGCATAAATCGAACCACTAATTTGTGCAACAACTTGACCGAGATCCGGTTTATGTAAATTCCACTGAACTACCCAACCATCTGAACCTGCTGAATAAAATACATGCGATTCTTGCCCTTGACAAAGAGCATAAACGGCCCCACGGTGACCTGCAAATGTATCTATACGTTCAATTTTCAATGGCTTCATGTATTATAACTACAAAATTGGTAATTTTACTAGCAATTCAATCGATATGCCCGAAATTTCATCAAGCCTTTCGCATCATTCCCAAGACACATTCGTCAAAATATGGAAAATCGAGGAGTCTGCTGATTTTTTCCTGAACTTTCCTGATTCATGGTCAATGCCCCCAATTAAGGCACATGTACAAGCCAATAAATACCTCGAATCACTTGCAGCACGCTATTGCTTGTGGCAATTAATGAAGAACCTTGATTTACAGGACTTCGAATTGCAGCAAGACGAAAGACAGAGACCTTTTCTGACACACCCGGAATGGAATGTTTCGATCAGCCACTCCTACCCTTTTTCAGCTGCATGCATAAGTAAAAAGCCCCAAACGGGGATTGACCTTGAAAAAAAAGGGCGAAATATTCAAAAAATTGCACCTCGATTTCTGAATGCAATTGAATATGATGTATGCAAAGAGGATTCCCTGAAACTAACCTTAGCGTGGTCAGCAAAAGAATCCATCTACAAAGCATGGAATAAACCAGGCTTATCGCTACAAAACGAAATTCAGGTAATTTTTGACGGAGAAAAGCTACAGGGAATGGTCCATCAACAGAACCCATTTAATGTGCTATATGAGATTTATCAAGATTTTGTATTAACTCTCGTCAATCACTAGTCCAACGAATCAATCATATCCGTTAGCTCATCTTTGTGCGAATCATCACCCGCTTTTTCATATGCCATGATGAGATTTCTCAAGACCCGACGAATAATTTCCAAATTCGTGCAGGGTTGATAATATACTTCATTGGGCGTTAAATTCAATTGGGCTAAATAATTATCAATATCAACTTTATTGAAGATTAATCCTTTGTTAAAGACATTAATGTAACATTGTACCTCATCCTTCTTATAAGTCAAAACAAATAAATTTGGCAAGTTAACGCCATAAACGGGAAGACCTAATTTTTGGGCAATCCACATGTAAATCACACATAGACTAATCGGATTCCCCTTCTTCGTTTCAAGAACAACATTTAAAAAGGAATTATTCGCAGCATGGAAATTTTTTGTATTTGCCCCAAACTTCAATTGATCAAACAAAACGCCATTAATAATCTTCAATTGATCCATCGGATGTAAGTTCTCGCGAATCTGTGGCCAAACTTCAAAATACAATTGATCCATATCGGCTTTCAATTGTGCCAGGGAGTATTCAGGAAAGCGATAGGTAGCAACAATCCACATGCCTTCTAATAAATCCATGCTCCCACTCTCCTTCCATTGTAGCAAACGTTGCTTCGTAGAATCAAGCTGAAAGTCATGTATCATATTCTCCAACTTACTCTGAACCAATGGATTAAGACTCAAATTCTCCCATTCATTTTCTAAAATCGGGATGATTTGGGGACCTAAGGAACGCATTTTTGCTTCAACCATCTCAACTACTTCCTGATCGGAATCGTCTAGTAATTGAATCATTGCTTTAATTGCGGGTTCTTCCATAACTGCGTTTTGATGCACAAAAATAGGCAATTTATTGCGTGTGTCAAACGCAGCCAACATTATTCCCTTATTCACTTTTTTTAGCTGAAAAATGGGACTAAATTTGTGATTGCATTCAAGTGAACAGGCTAATTATGAATATTTTAATAACGGGAGGCGCTGGATTTATCGGATCACATACCTATGTTGCGCTAATCGAGCATGGCTACACCCCGATTATTGTTGACAATTTCTCGAATTCAAAAGAATCTGTAATTAGTCAATTAGCCGATATCACAGGAAAATCCGTTGAAATTGTTCGTGGAGACCTGAATGACTCAGCCATTCTTGACCAAGTATTTACCCAATATAAAATCGAGGGCGTAATTCATTTTGCAGCGGCTAAAGCTGTAGGGGAATCGGTTGAAAACCCCTTGAAATATTACCGTAATAATGTAGGAGCAACGATTCTACTACTCGAGAAAATGCAAGCACATGGTGTCAAAAACCTTGTTTTCTCTTCATCTTGTACGGTTTATGGCCAACCCGAAACCTTGCCTGTAACAGAAGAATCACCTGTTTTGAAAGCCTTATCTCCGTATGGCAATACAAAACAAATGTGTGAAGAAATCATCGAGGAAAGCACACGTGCAAGCCAACAATTAAAATCGATTTCCTTGCGCTATTTCAACCCCATTGGGGCACACAAAAGCGCTAAAATAGGAGAATTACCTATAGGGCCACCAGCAAACTTAGTCCCATTCTTGACGCAATCTGTGGCAGGATTACGTGGACCCTTGCAAATATGGGGCACAGACTATCCCACCCCAGATGGTACCGCGATTCGTGACTATATACATGTTTGTGATTTAGCAGAAGCGCATGTGAAAGCTTTAGCCTACTTAATTAAACAAAACGAAACGCCCTTTTACGATTACTTTAATATCGGTTCCGGGGAAGGAAGTTCTGTCTTACAGGTAATTCAGGCATTCGAAAAAGCGACCGGAAAGAAAGTTCAATACGAAATTCGTGAAAGACGTTCAGGCGATATTACCTCTGTGTACGCATCGACCGAAAAATCAAACAAAACATTAGATTGGAAAGCCACAAGAAGCCTAGAAGAATCCCTTAAAGATGCTTGGGCTTGGCAGGAAGCTATTTTATAAGTTTATGAAAAAATTAGTTATTACCGGCGGTGCTGGATTCATTGGATCACATGTCGTTCGATTATTTGTCAACAAATATCCAGATTACCAGATTTATAACCTGGATGCATTGACCTATGCAGGAAATTTGGCAAACAATGAAGATGTTGCTGATAAGCCCAACTATCATTTCATCAAAGCTGATATAACAGATGCGGACCACATAGATGCGTTATTTGCGGAACACAAATTCGATGGAGTCTTGCATTTAGCTGCAGAATCGCATGTAGATCGGTCGATAACAGATCCATTGGCTTTCGTTAAAACCAATGTTATTGGAACAGTCAATTTATTACAAGCCGCAAAAAAACATTGGGCAGGTAATTTTGAAGGCAAAAAATTCTACCACATCTCTACAGATGAGGTATATGGCGAATTACACAACCCAGAAGAATTCTTCTTGGAAACTACGCCATATGATCCTAGATCGCCTTATTCGGCATCAAAGGCTTCTTCCGACCATTTTGTCCGCGCCTTTCATGAAACCTATGGTTTGCCTACGGTTATTACGAACTGCTCAAACAATTATGGCCCGAATCATTTTCCTGAGAAACTAATTCCTTTGATGATTCACAACATCATCAACAATAAACCCCTTCCTGTCTACGGAAAAGGAGAAAATGTACGGGATTGGTTGTTCGTAATCGACCACGCAAGAGCAATTGACACCGTTTTCCACGATGGAAAAATTGGTGATACCTATAATATTGGTGGATTCAACGAATGGAAAAATATCGACCTTGTACACTTATTGTGCAAGATTATGGATGAAAAATTAGGTCGTGCAGCAGGAACATCCGTACAGTTAATCACGTATGTTACAGATCGCGCAGGCCACGATTTACGCTATGCGATTGATGCCAATAAAATCATGAAAGAATTGGGATGGAAACCAAGCCTTCAGTTTGCAGAAGGTCTTGAGAAGACTGTCGACTGGTATTTATCAAATGAAAAGTGGCTAAATGATGTCACATCAGGCGATTACCAAAAGTATTATACAAACATGTATCAAGGAAGATAAGATGAAAGGAATCATTTTAGCTGGAGGATCCGGCACCCGTTTACACCCATTGACTTTAGCGGTTAGCAAGCAATTAATGCCTGTTTATGATAAGCCCATGATTTACTATCCCCTATCCATCTTGATGCTTTCAGGGATACGTGAAATCTTAATCATATCGACACCACACGACCTTCCACATTTCGAGAAATTGTTGGGTGATGGTTCTAGCATAGGATGTAAATTCGAATATGCTGTCCAGCCAGAGCCGAATGGCCTAGCACAAGCTTTCGTGATTGGCGAGAAATTCATTGGCAAGGAAAAGGTGGCCTTAGTCTTAGGAGACAATATATTCCATGGTTCGGGTTTAAGTAAATTATTACAAGCTAATAATGATCCAGAAGGCGGGGTTGTATACGCCTATTCTGTCAATGATCCCGAGCGATATGGTGTTGTAGAATTCGATGAGTCTAATAAAGTTATTTCCATCGAGGAAAAACCAACGAATCCTAAATCAAATTATGCGGTTCCCGGACTCTATTTCTACGACAATGATGTAGTTGAGATTGCCAAAAACATTGCACCTTCACCACGTGGAGAATATGAGATTACAGATGTCAATAAAGAATATTTAAAACGCGGAAAATTATCCGTAGGTATCTTAAACCGCGGAACAGCGTGGTTGGATACGGGTACATTTGCTTCTCTAATGCAAGCGGGACAATTCGTTCAAGTAATCGAAGAACGCCAAGGCATGAAAATCGGCTGTATCGAGGAAGTTGCCTACCGGATGGGTTACATCAATGCAGAACAATTAGAAACAATTGCGAAACCTTTGGTTAAAAGCGGTTACGGCCAATACTTATTAAATCTATTACGCTAAGAGATATCCAGCAAGCAAAGCGGCTGAGAATAAGGCAATCGCAGGGAATTTCCCCGACTGAGCCAACAAGAAAGAACCCAATACAACGGCGATGGCAACCCCATCGCCGTTGACGATTAAGGGAGATACAAATGTATAAACGGCCACAATTGTTAAACCTACGGAAGAGGCTTGAATTCCAGCTAAGGAGGCTCGAATAAATCGATACTGTTTCAATTGGCCCCAGATTCGGTAAACGAAAAAGATCAAAAAAGTTCCCGGCAAAAATACCCCCAAAGCTCCAATGGCGCTTCCTGTTAATTCACCCAAAAAACCGTAATCACGCATCAATAAAACACCTAAATAGGATGTCAGCGCAAAAACGGGACCTGGTAGGGACTGCGAAAGTGCCATGCCCGTCAAAAAATCATCTGAACGAATCAAGCCTTTAAATTCAACAAACTCCGTATAAAGCACAGGCGCTAATACCTGACCACCTCCAAAAACGATACTTCCATTTCGATAGAAATTTTCAAACATTCGAATTGGGTAATATTCCGTCACATGCCCAAGGATGGCTAGGCCCAACAAAAAACCCCAATATAAGTTGAAATTTGCCCAAGGGATAATCATCCTGTGCTTATTTTGACGCGGAAATTCCTTAAAATTCAGCGAAGAGATTCCTCCACCTAAGACTAATACTAATGGGAAAATATAGGGACTTTGGAATGCGATACCTAGACCTAGGGTAAGCAAAAAGATCAATACGTACATAGGACTTCGGATCACCTTTTGTGCCATCATCCAGCCAGCTTGCAAAATCAAGCCAATACCCACGGGTAGCACATATTGCAAAATCGCTCGATTGGTTATATAAGTCATCCCATACGCCGCTGCCGTCATGATGAATACGGCCGGCGTAATCCATACAATAAGCGTCATATAGGCCAAACTCGCCCCTCCCCGCTTCAATCCAATCGCCGTAATCATTTGGGTGGAAGTAGGACCAGGTAACACGGAACAAAGTGCTTGAATTTCAAAAAGCTCCTCTTCAGTCAAATAGGCCTTTTGTTGAACTAGACGCTTTAAAAAAAGGGCCCAGTGTACCTGGGGCCCTCCAAATGACGTTGCAGCCAAGATAAATACATCCCATAAAAAATTCAGATGCTTTGGCTGTTTCAATTTATTTTTTCTTTAATCCTAATTCGATTAATCGCTCATTCAAAAACGCACCAGCTGTCATATCCGTATATATTTTAGGATATTCTGTTGAAACACAGGATTCCAAACAGGTCAAATCCATTTCCGAACGTGGATGCATGAAAAAGGGAATGGAATAACGTGAAGTTCCCATCTTCTCACGAGGCGGGTTAACCACCCGGTGAATGGTCGACTTTAATTTATGATTTGTCAGGCGATCCAACATATCACCCACATTCACAACGACTTGGTCAGGTAACGCGGTAATTGGAATCCATTTTCCATCCATGCGCAATACTTCCAAACCTTCTGCCGATGCGCCCATCAGTAAGGTAATCAAATTGATATCACCATGTGCAGCTGCACGTACAGCTCCTTCAGGTAAACTATCCGGATCTGCAATTGGGAAATAGTGAATGGCACGTAAAATAGAATTTCCATTTTTTACACGGGACTCAAAATAATCCTCAGGCAAGGCTAAATAAAGCGCAATGGCAGCCAATAAAGCCTTTCCAGCCGCTTCCAAGGTTTGAAAAGCCTTCACTGAATTCATCCCAAACTCCGGATATTCCGCAGGAAATACATTGGCAGGATATTCATCCCAAACCGAATCACCATCCGCCTTGTGCGGCTGGCCTACATGGTAAAACTCTTTTAAATCAGGTACTTTAAATCCTTTAGCCGTTTCTTTTCCCTTTCCCACATAACCGCGCTGACCGGCAATACCCGGAATTTCATAGGCTTGCTTTAACGCATCTGGAGACTGAAAAAAAGTTTCAACCCCCTGATACAATGCTTTTGTAAAATCATCAGATAATCCATGACCTTTAATTGCCACAAAACCAATCGTATTAAACGCCGCGCCCAATTCCTGGACAAAGGTTTGTTTTCGGACTGGGTCGCCCGACTGAAAATCAGCTAAATCCAATGAAGGAATTTCTTCTAGTAACATAATCGCTATTTAATAAATTGTTGGGATACAAAATCCCAGTTCACAACATTCCAAAACGCATTGATGTAATCCGCACGTTTATTTTGATACTTTAAATAATAGGCATGCTCCCACACATCCAAGGCCAAAATAGGCTTTCCTTTAACTTCAGCCACATCCATTAAAGGATTATCTTGATTAGGCGTAGAAGAAATAACCAATTTGCCATCTTTCACGAGTAACCAAGCCCATCCCGAACCAAAGCGAGACGTTGCTGCCTTTCCGAATTCTGCCTTTAAATTATCCAATGAGCCAAAATCCTTTTGAATTTGAGCTAATAAAGCAGCACTTGGTTGCTTTCCCGTGGCTGGAGCCAATAATTGCCAGAAAAAGCTATGATTCCAATGCCCACCACCATTATTACGAACCGCGATAGCTTGCGTGGATATGGTAGCTAATAATTCTTCCAAAGACTTCGTAGAGGTTCCCACGGCCTTGTTTAGATTATCGACATAGGCCTTATGATGGCGATCATGGTGTATTTCCATGGTCATCTTATCTATATGGGGCTCTAATGCATCAAAGGCATAAGGCAAGGCAGGAAGTGTGAAAGGTGTATTTTCCAAAGCCTGCACAGAACGAAAACTCGATAAAAGCACTCCGGCTCCCATCAATTGTAAAAATGTATTGCGTTTCATAATGAATAAGTTAACTATTCGTAAATCACCCGACCTACGATACTCCTACCTAACGTAATCTCATCTGTATATTCCAAATCCCCTCCTATCGGGATACCGCGTGCGATGGTGGATATTTTTATCGAATATTCCGCCAATTTCTTTGTCAAATAAAAGGCTGTCGTATCGCCCTCCATTGTCGGACTCAAACCTAAAATCACTTCATCAAATTCACCTGAAGCAATGCGCTGAATCAACGAATCAATATGTAAATCACTGGGAGAAACTCCTGCTAAAGGTGAAATGATTCCACCTAGCACATGGTATAAACCCGTATATTGACCCGTATTTTCAATCGCCATCACATCCCGTAAATCCTCCACCACACATAAAATCTTCTCATCTCGCTTCGTACTGGCACAAATTCCACAAAGATCTCCATCTGAAATCATGTGACACTTCGGACAGAACTTCGTTTCGGTACGCAATTGAACGAGCGCATGCGCCAATTGCAAGGATTGCGTTTCCGGTCGCTTCAATAAATGCAAAGCCAAACGCAAAGCAGATTTCTTCCCGATACCCGGCAATTTGGAAATTTCTTCCACCGCCTGTTCGATTATCCGAGAAGGGTACGTATGCATCATAGGTTAAATATCAACAGATTCAATTTCAGCCGAAATGCCTCTGCGGCAAATTTCATTACGCATGCTTAACAAATCCTCATAAAGGCCCGACTTAACACCGCATTTACCCCGAAAATGAATCATTAATGTACATTGTTCAGCTTGCTCGGCGGTATGTTCACACACCTCGATCAAGGTAATAATCACATATTCAAAGGAATTAACTTCATCGTTGTAGACCACTAACTGATGTCCAAACGAGGTGGATTCTTCCAACAAGACCTCAACATCCGTTTGTTCTTGAGCTTGTTCCGCAAAAGAAAAACCGTTTATCAAATCAATATCTTGGGAGAAATCCATATTTTTGAAAGAATTAATTCACCTCTTACAAATCTACTAAAAATCCGTTAAACCTCTATGTCTGTACAATTAGCCGGTGGAATTCTAGCCATCTATTTTGGACTTCTACTTGTCATCTCTTACTTCACTTCCAGAGGAGCGGATACCAACGACTTTTTCACAGCAAATCGCCAATCTCCTTGGTGGCTTGTAGCTTTTGGAATGATCGGAACATCCATTTCAGGTTTAACCTTTATTTCGGTTCCGGGTGCTGTTGGCAAAACCTATTTCACCTATTACCAAGTCATTTTAGGGCATTCCTTGGGCTATTTAACAATTGC
>JBDLUL010000089.1:0-8905 GCA_039805345.1 Bacteroidota bacterium
GAAAAAACTTAAAAACCAACCCAGAAGTAAAAGACTCAAGGTCCGTGAAATAATTTTAGTCCCAGGAACGATTTGTCTGGCATTTAGCGAAACCGACACCCCTACGATAAATAGAAAAAATGGGAAAACTAAATCAGTGGGCGTACAACCATTCCAAGCGGCATGTTCCAACGGTGCATAAATATGTCCCCAATCCCCAGGGTTATTGACAATCGTCATCATCATGACCGTGATTCCTCGAAAAACATCGAGCGATAAAATTCGATTTTTGACATCCATTTTGGAAAATTAGCCATTTTTATACTAAATCGATATTTAATTGTAATTTAGAGTTAATTAATTCTGCATCTAGATGCCCAAAATCATTGTTGTAGGTAGTTCAAATACGGACATGGTCATTCAGTCCGCAAGAATTCCCAGACCCGGAGAAACCATTCTAGGAGGCTCTTTTTTTATGAACCCAGGTGGGAAGGGTGCGAATCAGGCAGTAGCAGCCGCACGTTTAGGAGGAGAGGTACATTTCATTTGCAAGGTTGGCCAAGATGTGTTTGGCGACATGGCGCGCAAACAATTCATCCAGGATGGCATTCATGCGGAATTCGTGATTTCAGATTCAGATTTACCTTCTGGTGTCGCGTTAATTAATGTCGATGCACAAGGGGAGAATAGCATTACAGTGGCCTCAGGGGCTAATGGAGCCTTGAGTATGTCAGATATCGAAAAAGCAGACACGCTTTTTGATGCAGGCGATGTATTATTGATTCAACTTGAAACCCCGCTGCAGACTGTATGGGAAACCATCAAAAAGGCTCATAAAAAAGGACTTAAAGTAATCTTAAATCCAGCTCCTGCTGCTGAAATTCCAGACGAAATCTATCCCTATATTTTTGCCTTGACTCCCAATGAGACTGAAATGGAATTGTTGACGGGAATTGCCGTTGATTCTTTAGCAAAGGCTCAAGAAGCGGCCCAGCGTTTACTCAATAAAGGTTTAAGCCATTTAATTATTACGATGGGTTCGCAAGGAGCTTATTATCAGTCGGCGGAAATCAAGCTTTTCATGCCAACCCAGCCCGTTCAGGCCCTTGATACAACCGCCGCTGGCGATTGCTTCAATGGGGCATTGGCAGTCGCAATTAGTCAAGCAAAAGATTGGGAATCCGCCATTCAATTTGCCTGTGAAGCAGCAACACGTTCAGTCACAAAAATGGGAGCACAAGCTTCCATGCCCTATTTAACAGATTTATCATGAAAAAAATCCTATTACTTATCCCTTGTTTCTTTCTCGGTCTTATGGCATCCGCTCAAACTCGGATGTTCAACATAAGTCCCACGGCCTTACAAAACAAAATTAAAGGCGGTTGGGCCGGCCAAACCATCGGGGTTACTTTTGGCGGGCCGATGGAATTTCGATACAATGGGACAATGATTAATTCCTACCAACCGGTGCCTTGGTATGATGGCTATTTGAAAAAAACGATGCTTGAAAATCCGGGCTTGTACGATGATTTGTACATGGACTTGACTTTCGTAGAGGTTTTTGAACGCGAGGGACTTCAAGCTCCCATTGCCTCACATGCGAAGGCCTATGCTCAAGCGGGCTATGCGCTTTGGCATGCCAATCAAGCCGGTCGATATAACATCTTAAACGGCATAATGCCTCCAGCATCCGGTCACTGGAAAAATAATCCCCACGCGGATTGTATCGACTACCAAATCGAGTGTGACTTTGCAGGATTGATGTCACCGGCTATGCCGAATGCAGCTTCGCAAATCTCCGATCAAATCGGCCATATCATGAATTACGGAGATGGTTATTATGGCGGTGTTTATTTAGGCGCTTGTTATACGTTGGCCTTTGTACACAATGACATCAATAAAATTGTCAACGAAGCCTTGAAAACCATTCCAGCACAAAGCAATTACTATAAATGCATCTCCGACGTGATTCGTTGGCATAAACAATACCCGAACGACTGGCGTAAAACCTGGTTGGAAGTCCAAAACAAATGGTCGGACGACATCGGTTGCCCGGATGGTGTTTTTGCTCCCTTCAACATCGATGCGACGGTGAATTCAGCTTATGTGGTTATTGGATTATTGTATGGTCAAGGGGACTTTGGGAAGACGGTCGAAATCGCCACACGCTGCGGACAAGATGCGGACTGTAATCCATCTTCGGCTGCGGGGATTTTGGGTACTATGTTGGGCTATGATAAGATCCCGGCGTATTGGAAATTGGGTTTGAAAGAGGCGGAAGATATTGACTTCAAATACACGACGACTTCACTGAATAAAGTATATGAAATCGGCTATCGCCATGCGCTGAAAAACATTGAAATGCACGGGGGAAAGGTATCAGCCAATCAAATTCAAATTCCCCTAGAAGCTCCCAAAACGGTTCGTTTCGAGCAGAGTTTTACGGACGTTTATCCCGTGGATCGCATTTGGGTGAACAAGCCTTTGAAAGATGAATATAGCTTCCAATTTGAGGGAACAGGATTTGTAGTGAAAGGCGATATGGCGAAATGGGCTTCTTTAGACCCGCATGCGTTCGACTTGGAAGTTTGGGTAGATGGCGCGATCATGGAACATGTAAAATTGCCTGTTTCCTTCACAACTCGCCGACATGAGGTAACCTGGAAATATGATTTAAAAGCCGGGAAGCATGATGTCAAATTGAAATTATTGAATCCGACAGCAGGTTATGAATGTAAATTAGCCGACATCTTGATTTATCAAGAAAAAGCAATTCGGGTAAATGATCAGAAAAATTATCGATTAGGAAATTTATAAAAGACAGACAAATGTTCATCATTGAAACCTATACGACGGCAGTTTGCCTCTGTGTGATTACCATGTTGTGCTGGGGCTCTTGGGCGAATACCCAAAAACTCACGACGTCCACTTGGCGTTTTGAGCTATTTTATTGGGATTATGCTTTAGGCATTTTAGCTGCATCGCTTGCACTTGCTTTTACATTAGGTAGCACAGGAACAGCAGGCCGCGGATTTTTAGCAGACCTGGCGCAGGCAGCTCCTGAACATATGCAGTCAGCATTTGTGGGCGGCGTGGTATTTAATGCAGCAAATATCTTGTTGGTCGCTGCGATCGGTATCACAGGCATGGCAGTGGCTTTTCCGGTAGGCATTGGTATTGCCTTGGTCCTCGGCGTTTTGGTCAATTACTTGGACAACCCCAGTGGAGACCCTTTGATTATTTTTGGTGGCGTTGGGCTGATTACACTAGCCATTATCCTGAATGCGTGGGCTTATGGCAAACGCAATACAACAGGGATGTCGCTCAAAGGACTTTTGATCTCCGTGGTCAGTGGCTGTCTGATGGGTTTATTTTATAAGTATGTGGCGAATTCGATGGTGCTAAATTTTAGCGTTCCGGAAGTAGGCAAACTCACACCTTATACGGCATTGGTCTTCTTTTCGATTGGCATATTAGCTAGTTCGTTGGTTTTCAATACCTTGCAGATGTACAAACCATTTCAGGGTGTGGCAGTGAGCTTTAAGGATTATTTCCGAGGTAGTCTTAAAGATCATGCAGTGGGGATGCTGGGCGGCGCCATTTGGTTTGTGGGGATGGCCTTCAGTATCATTGCCTCTGAAAAAGCAGGAACGGCCATATCTTACGGCCTCGGTCAGGGCGCTACGGTCGTAGCGGCCATATGGGGAATCTACATTTGGAAAGAATTCGAAGGGAGTGATGCCAAAACCCAAGGAATGCTCAAGCTCATGTTGGCTTTGTACATCCTCGGGTTAGGGCTATTAATTTATGCGAAATAATTAGTTGGCCTTTACTTTTTTCCAGGCGCCATTGATATACACATCGACGGTTCCACCGCCTTGTTTAACGAGGGTGTAGTCCTGCACTTTCCCATTTGACCAAGTCATGTTGAGCGTGTAGCCTCCGCGTGTTTTCAAGCCTTTGACTTCTCCGGAATCCCAAGCTTTTGGTAAAGCAGGAAGCAGGTAAATTTTCGTTGCGGTCGACTGTACGAGCATTTCGGCTACGGCCGCAGCTCCGCCAAAATTACCATCAATTTGGAAGGGTGGATGGGCATCAAAAAGGTTTGGATAAGTTCCGCCTCCACGTTGGTAATTAACTTTAACGCCATCAGGTTCTACATATTTCAGTAATTCACGATACATTTTGTAGGCATGATCTCCATCTTTTAGGCGCGCCCACAAGTTGATACGCCAGCCTTTGGACCAACCCGTCGTTTCGTCCCCTTTGATTTCCAAGGTTTTCTTAGCAGCGTTCGTCAATGCTGGCGTTTCCTCTACGGTCAAATGGTTTCCTGGGAATAGACCATATAAGTGACTTTGGTGGCGGTGTTTCGGATCTTGGTCGGGCCAGTCGTAGTACCATTCTTGCAAATTACCTTCTTTCCCTACTTGATAAGGGTATAATTTTGCGAGCGCATCTTTCACTTGAGCGGTGAATGTAGGGTCATTTTTCAACACCTCTTGCGCCGCAAGAATGTCTAAAAACAATTCACGAATCATGGCTAGGTCAGCCGTTCCCCCGTACAGTGTTGATCCAATATAACCTGTCGGCGTAATAAATTTATTTTCTGGCGAAGTAGATGGCGAGGTAATTAAATTTCCTTTTTGATCTTTAATCATAAATGCCAAACAAAACTCAGCTGCTCCCTTCATCAAAGGATAGGCCTTGTCTTTCAAAAACGTTTTATCCTGCGTGAACTGATAATGTTCCCAAAGATGCGTAGATGCCCAGGTTGCGCCCATGGGCCAGTTGGCCCAACTCGGCTCTCCATTCCCAAAATCTCCCACGGGATTCGTCATGGCCCAGATGTCGGAATTGTGGTGCGTGACCCAGCCCGGGGCATTGTAAAAGGTTTGGGCACTAATGCGACCCGTTTTTTCGAGATTTTCAAGGAAGCCAAGAAAAGGTTGGTGCATTTCAGAGAGGTTCGTGTTTTCGGCCAACCAGTAATTCTCCTCTGCATTGATATTCATGGTATAATTACTGCTCCAAGGCGGTCGGATGTGTGGATTCCAAAGCCCTTGTAGGTTCGCGGGAACACGCGGAGTGCGGGAACTACTGATTAATAAATAGCGGCCATACTGAAAATAAAGTGCTTCCAGATAAGGGTCAGACTCACCCGTTGCATAGCGCCTCAAACGCTCGTCGGTAGGTAATTCAGGGGCTGATTTTCCACCTAAAGTCAGCGAAACCCGTTGGTAGAATTTCTGATAATCTTTCAAATGACGTGCATAAAGCGATTTTAGTGGGATTAAACTTGCGTCTTGCAATTGTTTTTGGGCAAGGGAATCATCGTTTTTCCCTTCGCGAGATGGGCTTTTGTCGAAGCCATTAAAACTAGTTGCCATGGATACGAGGATGACAGCCTCAGTTCCGTTTGTCAAGACGATGGATGAGTCTGTGCGCGTAACTTTACCATCAGTGGATTGCAATAAAATATCGGTGGAAAAGCGCGTGCCTTTATCGGTCAAAAACATGATGGGATTTCCTTCTTTTCTGACATAATTTGGATCAGCACGGACGGGAGCTGTTCCCTGCATATGTAAATGATTGGTCGTGGAGTGGACTTGGTATTTCAACTTAGAATCCATCCGAATCGCGAAGGACAAAGCGCCTTTTTGTTCACTCGTTAAGTGAATGGCGAAGACCTTATCGGGGTGCGAGACGAAATATTGCTTTTTAATGAGGTTTCCGTCGGCACGGTATTGCACTTTCGCGATGGCTTGGTTTAGGTCGAGTTCTCGGTAATATTGGGAAATGTTTTTTTCGGGGAAGTCGATGTACATCGTCCCGAGCGGCGCGTAGGATTCTGAGAATTTGCCTTGGATTTTTTTTACGAGCGAATCAGCGGCTTTGTAATTTTCTGCCTTGAGGGCTTCTCGCACACCAGGTAAATGTTTATACGCTTCGGGGTTCATTCGCGGATTCATGGGTTCTCCGGACCAAAGGGTAAGATCGTTCAAATAAATTTGATCGGTTTTGGTACCTCCAAATACGGTCGCCCCGTGCGTGCCATTTCCTAGCACAAGTGTTTCTTCAAAATAGGTGGCTGGCTTATCGTACCAAAGTTTGAGGTTTTGCTGCGCGAACAAGGGCGAACTAAAAAGAATCAAGAAGCAGATATTTTTCATCAGTTTTTTGCTAGGTTTTGCTGTGAATTTTTTATTTTTTTATAACCCTGCCGGGGTCGCTGACCCCGGCAGGGTCACCACCCACCTACAACAATATACGTTGCATTTTTGCTAGGCCATTTTTGGCAACAGTTAAAGGATCTTGGGTATATAACGTTTTGTTGAACAGTTCAAGGGAAATCACTTCAGGCTGTAGGGTCTTCAATATTTGAGCAATAGGAGCCTCGCCGTCACCGGCATAAATGCGATCTCCATCCGTGATTTGGCCGGGAGCAATCGACTTAACATAATCATTCACATGAAATACTTCGACCGCATCAGGACCCACCACATGCAGGGCGTCCACGGAAGATTCGCCTTTGTAAATATGAAATACATCGAGCAGCAAGCGAGCATCGGGATGACCGGCTTCGGCGGCGACGAAAAGTACTTCAGAAACTTTGCTTAAGTTTTTCGAATGGCCCCACATTTCAAGAATGGGCTTGACGCCCATTTGGGCCCCTAATTCTAAAATGACCCGGTAGCGTTCAGCGGCTTTGCGCAAATCCAATCCTGCTTCCTTAGTGGCTCCCATTGGGGGCGCGGCGGTGCGTGGGCAGCCTAATTGAGCCAACATATCCATTTCGCGTTTCATTTGTTCGAGCCCTTGGGCACGGACCTTTTCATCATCGACGATCCATTGGGCAAAACCGATGGCATTTTGGATTTTAATACCTAAATCATCCGCGCGTTTGCGGGCATCTTTCAGTGTACCGCCTGATTTCAAATAGGCCTCCAGCGTAGGCATCCAGATTTCGCACGAACGAAAACCGGCAGCAGCGGCGATTTCAATTTCTTTGATATACCCTAGTTTCTGACCCATGATGGTACTCATGTTCAAGGAAAGTTCAGGTTTGTAGGATTTTTTTGCGGCTGCGGTGCTATTAAGTGAAAGTGAAGACATACCGGCTGCAATACCGGAAGCTTTTAGCAGCGTTCTGCGACTTAGTTGACTCATTTTAATAGGTTTAGGCATGTAATTTAGCAGAAAACCAACTAAAAACTATCAGGGAATATACGTTTGAGTATAAAACAAAAAAAAGCCCTTCAAAAAGAAGGGCTTTTAATTTCTAACGTGGTGGTAGATCCCGGACTCGAACCGGGGACACACGGATTTTCAGTCCGATGCTCTACCAACTGAGCTAATCCACCTCGTTGATCCCATGGATATGGGACTGCAAAAATAGGAAAGTTTTTTTTTAATCCCAATTTGGCCCTAAAAATATTTCAAATAAGGTATACGCCCACATCGACCGAACGAAATATGGCCTTACTTCTACTATTATCCGTGGGATTTTGTAATTTTAAAATCAGCCTAGGATTGCAGGCCACTATATATGATCTTACGAACCGAAAATCTGGTTAAAAAATACGGCCAACGTGTGGTTAATGACCATATTTCCTACCAAGTAGCCCAGGGGGAAATTGTTGGATTATTAGGCCCCAATGGTGCCGGAAAAACAACTTCCTTTTACATTGCTACAGGCCTCGTTAAGCCCAATGAAGGCAAGGTATTTTTAGATGACCTCGATGTGACAGATTTACCTATGTACAAGCGCGCGCGCTTGGGAGTTGGTTATTTGGCACAAGAAGCATCCGTATTTCGCACATTAACTGTCGAAGAAAATATATTAGCCGTTCTAGAATTGACGGATTTAACCAAAATCGAACAAAAAGAAAAAACGGAAAGCCTTTTGGAAGAATTTTCGTTGACCCATGTTCGCAAAAGCCTAGGGCAAGTCCTCTCAGGCGGAGAGCGCCGACGCACCGAAATCGCACGTGCGCTAGCCGTGGACCCCAAATTCATTCTATTAGATGAACCCTTTGCGGGTGTCGATCCTATTGCGGTCGAAGAAATTCAAAGCATTGTCGCCAAATTAAAATACCGCAACATTGGCATTCTGATTACAGACCATAATGTGGACGAAACGCTTTCCATCACCGATCGCGCGTACCTGCTCTTTGAAGGGAAAATTCTGAAGGCAGGAACACCGCAGGAACTCGCCGATGATGAACAAGTTCGTCGCTTGTATTTGGGTAAGAATTTTGAGCTGAAAAAGAAATAAGCATGAGAAAAGAAACCTTAGCCATCCATGCAACTCATTTGCAGGATGAAACGGCCGCTTCCATTGCGCCTCCGGTATTTTTGACTACGACATTTGAACGTTCCGAAGATGGTTCGTATCCCAAAGGACATATGTATTCGCGTAATTCAAATCCGAATCGGGACGTATTAGAAAAAGGCCTCGCCCAACTAGAGGGAGGGGAAATTGCCTTTGTTTTCGGCTCTGGACTTGCTGCGGTTTCTGCTGTTTTCCAATGCATGAAATCAGGCGAACATGTATTAATGCCAACGGTTGGTTATTATGCCAGCTACAAATTAGCGGAAGAAATCATGGGCCCCTGGGGATTACAGGTTTCACAAGTGGACATGACTGATTTAGCTGCGGTTGAGGCGGCTATCCGACCGGAAACGAAATTGATTTGGGTCGAAACACCAGCTAACCCTTTATTAACATTAAGTGATATCGAGGCAATTAGCAAGATTGCCCATGCGCGAAATATTCTGGTAGGCGTAGATAATACATTGACAAGCCCTATTTTACAGAATCCCATTCACTTAGGTGCGGATATCGTGATGCATGCCACGACAAAATACATCGGAGGACATTCGGATGTCTTAGGCGGGGCGGTTATTTTTAAAGAAGCTTCGG
>JBDLUL010000090.1:0-18938 GCA_039805345.1 Bacteroidota bacterium
TACGAGGTTTAAATGTATCGCGTTTCGAAAATTTCGTTGAATGTCCACGATCATCATCTCTTGGCGTAAACTTACGTTCTTCACGTGGCTCAAAATTGCGTGGAGCTTCTTCGCGCGCAGGCCGAGGTGTAAAATCACCGCCCGTTCTTCTAAAAGGTGCGCGAGGTGTTTCTCCATCTTCACGAGGTGCACGTGGCGTGTAAGGACGATCGCTTGATTCCTCACGGTTGTAAGGACGACGTTCTCCATCTTCACGAGGTGCACGCGGTGTATAAGGACGATCACTTGATCCCTCACGGTTGTAAGGACGACGTTCACCATCTTCACGAGGTGCACGCGGTGTATATGGACGATCGCTTGATCCCTCACGGTTGTAAGGACGACGTTCACCATCTTCGCGAGGTGCACGCGGTGTATACGGACGATCGCTTGATCCCTCACGGTTGTAAGGACGACGCTCACCATCTTCACGAGGTGCACGCGGTGTATAAGGACGATCGCTTGATCCCTCACGGTTGTACGGACGACGTTCCCCATCTTCACGAGGTGCACGCGGAGTATACGGACGATCGCTTGATCCCTCACGGTTGTACGGACGACGGTCACCACCTTCGCGCGGTGCACGCGGTGTATATGGACGGTCGCTTGATCCCTCACGGTTGTAAGGACGACGTTCTCCCCCTTCGCGCGGTGCACGCGGAGTATACGGACGATCACCACCTTCACGAGGCGCACGTGGCGTATACGGACGATCGCCTCCTTCATAAGGTTTACGGTCTCCTGCAGAATCCCGATTAGGTCCCGAAGAACGATCACTAAAATTTCTTGCTGTTGAGCGACCACCTGAATTACTACGTGGCGCATCTGAACGACGATTGTCGTCTTTCTGAATTCTTTTTCTCATAAAATATGCAACATCACTGCTGGATTTGTCAAAGATTTATTTCCTTGACTGATTGATAATTTATGCAAATGTACATCAAAAAAACGAGCATAGCTTATTACATTTGAAAGATCTTTAAGGACCATGCTAGCAAAATCCACTCAATTCGCCCGTTTACTCGCTTTTTTTATCGTAATCGTTACGGTATTTGGCTGCAATCCTACACGCCAAACAAGCAAAAAAGGCTTGAAATATTTTGAACGAGGCGAATACGAATGGGCCATTCAAGCGCTGAAGCCTTTGGCAGACCAGCAGCTTGCCGGCGACAAAAGCGCCTATTATGTAGCAGAATCTTACCGACTCTCCAACCGAATAGGCTTAGCCCTCCCCTATTATCAAAAAGCCCAAGCGCAAGGAATTGAGGATGTCTTAATCAATTATCACATGGCATTGGCTGCAAAGTCCTTAGGCGATTATGCGCGCTGCAAAACGGCATTGACAAAATTTTTGCAAAGTAAACCCAAACGTTTTTACCAAATCAAGGCTGAAATTGAATTAGAGAATTTGGATAAAATACCAACACTGGTTCAGAAGCAAAGCCCAGTCGCCCTTTTTCCCTTAATGGGCAATACGCCCAAAACGGAATTTGCAGCACAAAAAATGGGCAATGAATTGATTTTTACGAGCTCGAGTAAACCACTGATTTACAAAAATAACGGACTTCCTTTTTTAGGTTTATATAGCGCCCCTTTATTAAAAGAAAACGAGATTACAACGCCGCATTTGTTCAGCACCCAACTCTACAAAGAGAACGCGAATGATGGCACACCGGCCTTTTCGCATGATGGGACAACGGTTGTTTTTGCACGCGGGAATACCGGCAAAAGCAAAGACCCTTCTCCAGATGTCGATTTATACCTATCCAAGAAAAACGGGAATGACTGGTCGGAGCCCGAGCGCCTCGCGATTTCTGACTCCATCGCTTGGGACGGAAGTCCAAGTTTTTCCTATGACGATCGCACGCTCTATTTTAGTTCGAATCGCAAAGGCGGAAAAGGCGGCCTCGATTTATACCGCGTACCCATTGACAATTCAGGACGTTTTGGAAGACCTATAAACCTAGGTTCCATCATTAACACCCCCGGAGATGAAATTTTCCCTTTTGTCAGTGAAAATGGGAAGCTCTACTTTTCTTCTGACGGACATCCGAGCATCGGTGGTTTAGACCTGTATGTTGCGAGCCGCAATGATAATGAAATCAGCATCGAGCACTTAGGCGTCCCTATGAATTCCATTGGCGATGATTTTGCCATCAACTTATCCGACCCCCTTTCGGGCTACATCAGCTCAAACCGGCCAGGAGGAAAAGGGGATGATGATATTTATTTTTTCAAATCCAGCGGATCCGAAGAGCATTGGTGGTCAAACGACACCACCAATACCGCGACAAACCAAGTCTTAAAAACAGTTAATTATACTCTAGCCGTACAAGTTGTACAGCCAGACGGAAAGGCGATTCCTGGCGTGCAAGTAAGCACACGAAGAAATGGCGAAACCAGTGAAATTTACACCAGTGACAAATTGGGTAAAATCGACCCATTTAGCCTAAAATCCGGTGATGAAATTCAATTTAAACTTGAAAAGGACGGATATATTTCGGCACGATCAAGCTTCTCGCTAGAAGGCCGAGAAATACCGCAGGCTTTGCTAAAGAAGGAACTTACGGATACGACATTTACGTTTAAAATCGTGATGGACCAACCGGAGATTGGGAAAGAGATTAGTCAGTTTTATCAATTAAACTCCATTTATTACGATTTGGACAAAGCGGATATTCGACAAGACGCGACGATTGAACTAGACAAAATTGTCAATTTCTTGCAAGATAATCCACAGGTAAATTTAGAATTAGGAGCACATACAGATGCGCGCGCAACGGCAGCATACAACCAAAAACTTTCACAACGCCGAGCGGAATCTGCCGTGAAATACATCATTCAACGCGGTATTGCGAAAGACCGAATTAAGCCCAAAGGCTATGGTGAAAGCCAATTAATCAACGAATGTTCAGACGGCGTAGATTGCCCAGAGGAAATGCATCAGCAGAACCGTCGGACCGAGTTCAAAATTATACAAATAAATCAGGAATAATATGTCGGCATATTTATTGAAAAATGGTCAAATCGTCAATGAAGGAACAATCACTTCTGGAGATATTCGTATCAAAAATGGCCGGATAGAGAAAATCGGAACGAGCATAAGCCCAGAAGGGAACGAGCAAGTAATCGACCTGACGGGCAAACATGTTTTTCCGGGTATGATTGACGACCAAGTCCATTTCCGGGAGCCTGGATTAACACATAAGGCAACGATTGCTAGCGAAGCGCGCGCAGCTGTTGCCGGCGGTGTCACAAGTTTCATGGAAATGCCGAATACGGTTCCTAATGCACTAACGCAAGAATTACTAGCGGATAAATACCACATTGCCCACGAAAACTCCTTAGCCAATTATTCCTTTTTCATGGGAGCGGCGAATGACAATTTGGAAGAGGTTTTAAAGACAAATAAAAACAATGTCTGTGGGATTAAAATCTTCATGGGATCCAGCACGGGAAATATGCTGGTTGACAACACCAAAACCCTTGAAACCCTCTTTAATTCAAGTGAATTATTGATTGCTACGCACTGTGAAGATGAGGCAACGGTTCGGGCGCGTTTGGAATTATTCAGAGAAAAATACCCATCGGAAGATGCCCCAGCTTTTATTCATCCCTTGATTCGGAATGAAGAGGCCTGTTTTTTGTCTTCGTCCATGGCGATTGATTTGGCCAAAAAGTCAAATACGCGTTTGCATATTTTACACATCAGCACAGAAGAAGAATTAGCCTTATTCGAAACAGGAAAGGCCGTAAAAGATAAACGCATTACAGCGGAGGCCTGCGTGCACCATTTGTGGTTTGATGCGTCGAGCTATGAAAATTTAGGAAATCAAATCAAATGTAATCCAGCAATCAAAGACGCAAGACACCGAACGGCAATTCGACAAGCGCTTCAAACAGGAGCTATTGATGTCATTGCCACAGATCATGCGCCGCATACGTGGGAGGAAAAACAACAAGGCTATTGGAAATCACCCTCTGGCCTTCCCTTAGTGCAACATCCCATGTTGATGTTACTAGAAATGAGCCTCGAAGGCGTTTTAAGTTTAACCCAAATCGCCGAAAAAACAGCCCATAATTTAGCGGAATGTTTTCAAATTCAGGACCGCGGATATATCCGGGAAGGCTATTGGGCCGATTTGGCCATTGTTGATTTACAGCAATCCCATGAGGTAACAAAATCGTCCTTGCAGTATCAATGTGCATGGTCGCCCTTAGAAGGCCACACCTTTCCGCATAGCATCACACACACCTTCGTTTCCGGGCATTTAGCTTATGCGAATGGACAATTTGATCAGAGCAAAAAGGGAGAACGATTGCTATTTAACCGTTAATTAGAGGACATCGTCAAAGAACACACGCATGTAAAATCCAAGTGATTGATTATACAATGATTTGGAATTCGTCGCAATATTCATGAGACCTGCCTGATAAGTCAAGCCTACTGAAACAAAGTTTTGGGAAACAATTCCTATCCCAACTTTGAAGCCCATGTCTAGTCGGCGAATATCGCGTGAAAAGCTTTCGCCTTCTGTCGAGGTCAATACATAGGTCCCGGGCTTTAATGGATTTGCCGTGCGAATATCATACGTGGCATTATCCCACAATCCAATACCCATATACGGGCCACCCCAAATAGAAAAACCATTGGCGTATTCCGAAACAGAACCCAGCTTAATTTCAAAATTGGGACTAATATCAAGGTAGTTTAAGGATAAATTTCGTTCCGTATAAGTTGAATCGGAAAAATTCGTTTTCCCATGAAATCCTTTCTGAGCCAATGTCAATTCTGGATTAAAACTTACCCGCGATGTCAAGGGATACTTTAACCCAAAACCTACTTCAAAGGCCGGTTTGAAAAAATAGGTTTCACCCCCGACTCCCTCGCCATTGAATCTTGCCGACTTAGCCTCGAAATGAAAGATCTTTTTAGAACGATTTTTTTGAGCAGACACGGAGTTTGCCAAAAGGCAAAGACACAAAAAAGTGAAAACGAGGTGCTTGTTCATAGGAGGAATCTTTGAAAATAATTAGCAATTTTAAGCCATATTTGTGGAAACACCAACAAATTTTATCGTTCGGCCCTAATTATGTCACTTATCAAATCTGCATTGTTGCCCTATTTCCAATCCGAAGGGATTGAGGCCGGCCTTGATGAAGCTGGCCGGGGTTGTTTAGCGGGTCCCGTCGTTGCTGCAGCCGTGATTTTACCCAAAGATTTTCACGATAAATTATTGACGGACTCTAAGCAATTGAATGCAAAACAACGCAAACAGCTCATCGATGTCGTGAAAAATTATGCGATTGACTATGCGATTGCTGAAGTGGATCATGCAACCATTGATCAGATAAACATTTACAAGGCGAGCGTCATGGCGATGCATAAAGCGGTCGACAAACTTCGTACCCCTCCAGATCATTTATTAATAGATGGGAATCGCTTTATTAGCTACCCTTTTATCCAGCATACCTGCATTGTCAAAGGAGACTCCAAATATTTTTCGATTGCAGCTGCCTCTATTTTAGCAAAAACCTTTCGAGACGAATGGATGCAAAAGGCAGCAGAACAATACCCTGGCTATGGTTGGGAGCGAAATGCAGGCTATCCAACCTTAGAACATCGAAAGGCGGTCTTAAGCTTAGGGCCCACTGAAATCCACCGAAAAACCTTTCGTGTAGAATTGAAGGAAAAAGCCTAAATTAGCATCCTATCAAGCAGCTTCGCTATGCGTGTATATTCGCTTTTACTAACCTTATTTTTCTCCGTATTGAATACGCGCAATGTGTATGCACAACGAGAAATTTATCGCAAAGAAGCGAAGGCGCAAATTGAGGAAAATGCCAAGCAATTTAGTGTACAAGAAAACATACGCTACACGCAAAGCATTAAAATTTCTACAGAAAAAGGCATCAAACGGGTTGATCAAATTGGTGATAAACAAATTTATTTACAATACATCAACGAACTAGGAGAGCCTCTGTATTTAGGCACGGAATCCAATCGGCGATCAGGCCAAATAACCCGCACAGATCAATTATACAACGGCGGGAATCTAGGGCTTTCCCTCAACGGAAAATCGGACACACTTGCTGGAAAACTAGGCATTTGGGACGGAGGCGGCGTCATGGTTACCCACCAAGAATTCAACGGAAGGGCTAAATTACAAGAATCATCCCTTTCTCCCGACCTACATGCGACACATGTGGCGGGTACGATGATTGCCGGAGGAGTCATTGCGACAGCTCGCGGCATGGCATTTGGCGCAGATTTAAAAGTATGGGATTATAACAATGACAATTCTGAAATAAGTGCCGCGTCGCCTAACCTACTTATCAGCAATCATTCCTATGGTTACCAAGCAGGATGGGTCTATGATTCCACCAAACGTAAATGGCAATGGTGGGGCAATGATGCCATCAGTTCGCTTGAAGACTACAAATTTGGCTATTATGATAGCAATGCTCAGTCGCTTGACCGAATTGCATATAACGCCCCTTATTATTTAATCACGAAGTCGGCAGGAAATAGTCGCTCTGAAAATGGGCCCGACTTTGCCAAAGGCGAGTATTATTTATTAAAAAATACGCGAGATTCAAGTAACATCATCCGAGCAACAAACGACGCATACGATATCATTTCCACAACAGGAACGGCTAAAAATATCCTAACCGTAGGGGCAATTGAATCAATCCAACAAACGCCAAACCTACCTTCAGAGATTCGAGTGAGCGATTTCTCGAGTTGGGGCCCCACCGACGACGGCCGAATAAAACCCGATATCATGGGCGTAGGAACAGATATTTTATCTACCAGTAACGCATCGAATGGATCCTACACGAGCTTGAATGGGACATCTATGTCCTCCCCACAAGTAGCTGGCTCCCTATTTTTATTACAGCAATTGTATGGTCGACTCAATACGGGTAAATTCATGCGTGCAGCTACACTTAAAGGTTTGGTTATTCATAGTGCCATGGATTTTGGGCCAGCAGGACCTGATTATCAAAGTGGCTGGGGCCTATTAAACGCAGAAAATGCGGCTTCAATCATTCAAAACAAAGATAAAACGCAGGCCATTCGCGAGTTGAGTCTTAGCAGCGGGGCCTTTTACACAGAAAAAATCGTTGCATCAGGTGCCGCGAATGTGAGTGCTACTATTTGCTGGACAGACCCTGAAGGAAATGTTTTACCGCTCATAGCAAGCAGTTTAAATAGCAGAAGCCCTCGTCTCATCAACGATTTAGACATCAAAATACAAGATAGCAAGGGAACATATCTTCCTTTTACCTTAGATCCCGAGAACCCAAGTTTGCTCGCAAAAACGGGGGTTAACATCCTGGATAATGTGGAAAAAATAAGCATTCCTAATACCATTCCTGGTGAAACTTATACGCTCACGGTTAACCACAAAGGCACGCTTAAAAATGGCCAACAAGACTTTTCGCTCATTCTTTCCGGAATCGGAGGAACAAGTTATTGCAACTCAAACCCAACAAGCAAAAGCGCTTTAATCACAAAAATGATCGCCGATAATAAAACCATCGCGAATACACTTGATAGCAGCGGCACAGCACTACCCATTGAAATTGGGGAAAGAAAAAGCATGAGCATTGAACTTAGCAATGCAAATGCCAAAAACATCCGTACCGTGGTAGACTGGAATCAAGATGGGGATTTCGATGATGCTGACGAACTAATTCACGCATCTACCAATATTACAAGCAACACTTTCAACATACAAATAACGCCGCCATCGAACACAAAAATGGGCAATCGGTACAAATTGCGCGTCATTTCTTCCTACGAACCCATCAATTCTAGTTGCGGAACCTATGCGAGCGGCAACAGTCTGGAGGCAACGATTTTACTCGTGCAAGCTTCCAATGACATTGCAGCCATCGGAGTCAACACAATAACGGGAAATTTCTGCCAGCAAACCGGCAACCTAACCTTACTAGCACGCTTAAAAAATGTAGGGACTAAAACCCAATCTAAGCTTCCTGTCAAGGTCGATATCTATGCTAATGCTCAATTTGTTACTCAGATGACCGCCACGATGGACAAAATAAATCCCGGCAGTGAACAAGAAGTAGCTTTACAAGGTAATCTGACAATCGAGGCTGGAAAAACCTACACATTTGAACTAAGCCACCAACTAGCTGACGATCAATTTGGCCAAAACAATCGCATACAGGTTGAAAAAATTATTGAAACACCTAAATCTCCCCTTGCGACAGGTACCCAATGCGTTCCAGGCACATTGGTCAACTTAAGTTCTTCAAATGATGCTGCATTGTGGTATTCCAATAATACGCTTGTAGGAACTGGAGCACGCATTAGCCTTCCTTCATCCGAAAAATACAGCGTCGCACAAGCTGATTTTTCTGGTAACCTAAAGCCAAGTAGCAAGTCTGAATTTGGCACGGGTACTTATTATAACAATTTCGGCCCTGAGCCCATCATGGAAGTCAAAAGCCCCATCGTTTTAGAAAGTGCGCGTATTTATGTTGGAACGTCGGGAACAATAACCTTCAGTGTTTTTAACAAAGATACCGGGGAACTCGTAGGTACGGTCACCAAGGATGTTGTTGCCACCCGGACTCAAAGTAATTTAACTCGGACGAAAGATGGCCAACTGACGGATGACAAAGATGACCCGGGTCAAGTTGTTTATTTGAACCTCTCCTTTCCAAAAGCTGGAAGCTATCTTTTGTCCCAATCCTGTTCCAATGGAGCCAGCATTTTCCGGAGCAATAAGAGTCTTTCTGATACGATAAATGCTCCTACAAACATTGGCTATCCATATACCATACCGAACATACTCACGTTAACGGGTGCAAAATTTAATGGATCACCGATCACAGGAGGCTACTATTATTTTTATGATATGATGTTTCGATCGATTGGATGTCCTACACCAAGAAATCAGGTTGTCGTATCCACAAGTCCCAATCCGAGCATCAATATAAATCCTGTAGGTTCCCTTACGCTTTGTCCAAATGAGGTAAAAGATCTTACAGCCGAAGCAAGTGAAAATACAAGCATTCAGTGGTTACTGAATGGGGCCCCCATTTCGGGAGCTACTCAGGCAAGCTTTAGGGCCAACAAAACAGGCCAATATCAAGCGCAGGCAAGTAATTTAAGTAACTGCACGAGCGTAAGCACAACATTCAGTCTGATTTATTCAAAACCTGTAGCGCCCTCCTTAACCTTTTCAAATGGTATTTTAAAAACGATTGGAGGCACAAATCCACAATGGTATTTGAATGGCATAAGTATTCCAGGGGCGACCACAGCCGATTTTTCCCCTAAGGAATCGGGCAGCTATACCATTAAAGTAACTGATATCAATGGTTGCCCGGTGGAATCTGACAATTACAATGTAAGTATTTTGGCTTCAGACGAGCAAAATCCGTTCGCCCAAATGACGGCTTTCCCTAACCCTGCACAAAATGAAATTGTCATAGGTCTACCTGAGCAGCTCCTACCCGCAAAAGAGATTACAATCCAATTGTACACGAATTCAGGGCAGCTTATTCGAGAAGAAAACCTTGTCAGCGAGAACCATAAAATCCGAGTTGATATTCACGCCTTACCTGTTGGAAATTACCTAATTGCATTTCCGGAATTAACGAATCAAAAAGGCATCAAATTTGTCAAATTTTAACAAGATAACGACCGCTACTTGTCCCTGCTAGCATGGATGATAATACGCTAGGGGCTTGATCAAGCGTTATTTCTTGACAAAAATCCGTCAAGTTCAGTGACCAATCTTCTGCGATTTTAGTCCACAATTGTTGTTTGTAGGCAAGTGGGGAGTCTGCCGAATAAATCCCAAGCATCCGAGCTCCGCGCAAAATAAAAGGGTACACTTGCATAGGTAATTCAACGCCCGACGCCATTCCACAAACAGCAACAGCTCCGCCGAATTTCAGTCGCTTAACTACTTGAACAAGGTAGTCCCCACCCAGCGTGTCAATCGCCCCCGCATATTCCATCGCATATAATGCACGAACGGGCTCGTCTGCAAATTGCTGTCGAGCAATCACGTGGGAGGCCCCTAATTCTTTCAGCGTTTCTGCTAGTTCAGGCTTGCCACTCAGGGCTACGACCGAATAGCCTAAATGACATAACAAGCGAATCCCAATCATTCCCACGCCTCCGCTTGCACCCGTGACTAATACGTCACCCTTATCGGGAGTAACTTGATTAGCAATTAATGCATCAACAGCCATAGCGGCTGTTAATCCTGCTGTCCCCCACTGCATTGCCGTCCGGATTGACAAGGCATTGGGAATTTCAACCACCCAGTGGGCAGGCACAGCAATAAATTCAGAAAGGCCTCCATGCGCATTCATGCCCATATCAAACCCGGTTACCAACACACGCATGCCTGCTTTGAACGCTCCACTCGTATCAGAGACAACAACTCCAGCAGCATCAATACCCGGTATGTGAGGAAAATTGCGTGTAATTCCTTTATGGCCGCTGGCCGACAAAGCGTCTTTATAATTCAACGATGAATATTCGACTTTAATGAGCACTTCGGATGTTGGCAAAAATGTTGACGGTACATTTTTTAGTTCCGTAGAGGCATTGCCATCTGAACTGATTTCCGTCACGAGCGCACGAAAAGATTGCATAGGTCTTATTTCTTTTCCCAGAAAAAGATCATTCTTGGGGATGTTTGTTCATCAAACTTAGCTAAAGTATAATCGCCTGCCAAATTTATAAAAGTCAAGCCTGCTTGTTTTGCGTAGCTTAAAAAATCTGCTTGGGATATCAATTCGACCTTTTCTTGAAACGCAAAGGATTGCCCTTGATCTTCAAAATCAATCGATTTGTAGAGATAACCTCCTGCTTCCCATCGTTTGATTTGGAATAGGATGGAACCGCGTTTAACAGTTTCTTGGGGGACTAAATTCGCACGAATGTAGGTTGGGTTCAGAAAATCCATAACCAAAATCCCCTCCTTTTTTAGGCCTCCGGCAAATGTTTGAAACGCACGTGCATTATCTTCAGGCGCATCAAAATACCCGAAACTCGTAAAGAAATTAAATACGACATCGTACTGCGCTTGTTTAGGAAGTGGCTCACGAAGATCGTGAACAAAGAAATGTAAGTGTTTATTTGCCAGACGATTCGCCTCCGCAATACTACTTGGGGACAAGTCAAAACCCTCTACCTCCATCCCATGCCGCTGAAGCATTTTAGCATGGCGGCCTTTGCCACAAGCGGCATCTAAAACGAAGGCTCCTGCTGCAATTTTCAAATGCGCTTGTAAGGCTTCGATAAAATGTTTGGCTTCTTGATCATCCCTACTTGCGTATAAGAGGTGATAATAAGGTGAATCAAACCACGTGCTAAACCAAGTCGCTTTCCCCATTATTTACGTAAAGCGACGTTATGTAAAAAATCTTGATAGGCTAAACGTATCCCATCCATTAACTCGATATGGTGTTTCCAGCCTAATTGATGTAGTTTCGAAACATCCATTAATTTACGTGGGGTTCCATCGGGCTTTGAAACATCCCAACGAATTTCACCCTCAAAGCCAACAATTTGCTTAACCGTTTCAGCCAGTTCTTTGATGGTCACATCCACACCCGTACCAATATTCACAAGCTCTGCATCGCTATAATTTTCCATCAAGAATAAGCAGGCTTCAGCTAGGTCATCGGCATATAAGAATTCCCGCATGGGAGAACCTGTTCCCCATAATTCCATGGCTTGGTCGCCACGCTCCTTCGCTTCATGAAACTTTCGAATCATCGCAGGTAACACGTGGGAATTTTGTAAATCGTAATTATCATTCGGTCCATACAAGTTGGTAGGCATCACCGAAATAAAATCACACCCATATTGCGCACGATAAGCCTCACACATTTTAATGCCAGCTATTTTAGCGATTGCATAAGGTTCGTTCGTCGGTTCTAAAACACCCGTTAACAAATAGGACTCTTTTAATGGTTGAGGAGCCATTTTGGGATAGATGCAAGATGAGCCCAAGAACATCAATTTCGTAACTTGGTGTAGGTAAGCCGCATGAATGACATGATTCTGAATCGCGAGGTTTTCATACAAAAAGTCGGCTCGATACGTATTATTGGCTATAATTCCGCCTACTTTCGCCGCTGCCAAAAACACATATTCCGGCTTTTCTTGTTGGAAAAAATCCAACACAGCTTGTTGGTTTCGTAAATCCAACTCTTTGGATGTGCGTACGACAATGTGCTGAAATCCATTTAATTTCAATTGGCGGACGATGGCAGAGCCCACCATACCGCGGTGTCCTGCTACATAAATTTTAGCTTCCTTTTTCAATGATTGAACGTTCTGAAAGATTTAACACGTAAAAAACCTTGCAAAAATACATAAACTACCCTAGCTAATCATTTAAATTCCTATTTTTGGGAAATTTTTTTGGACGTAAAGCGTTCTTAGAAGCCATGAAAATCAAGGTTCTTATTTTTTGTAGTTTGTACTTAGCTGGATTAACAGGCTATGGCCAAATGAAAGCCGTGATTTCCACCCAAAAACCTTTGACAGATACCAGCTCACAAAAAGGATTTCTAGGTGGGCGTTTAAGCACGGGCTTTGAGGAGCAATTAGAGGGAGCGAAGAAAATCAAATCAGAAAGTCGGGCCATCATCGAAGAGTTAGGCATAAAGAACCTAGGTATCAAAGCAAGTATGCTTGCAAGGCGAGCAGCTAAAAAATCGCCGCCTAAAGATGAATATTCGGGGATAAAAACAGAACGACGTTTAGGCAATTATGGCAGTGGGGTTCGTAATACAGTAGAAGAAATCAATGTGGTCAAATATGTAGAGGATGAGGCCGTAAGTCTCTATGTAACTGAAATTTGGTGGTTTGACCCTGCACAATCACGGATCGTAACAGGCGCGTTGAAGGACAATAAATCAGCACAAATATGCCATGGACCCTTCAGCCGTATTGTGAATCAAAACGTAACGGAACAGGGTTTTTTCTTCATGGGAGCCAAAGACGGCAGATGGGAAACTTATGGACCTGAGGGAGAATTAATCAACAAACAATATTATTCTCGCGGATTTCCTGTCGAGTCAAATATCAGTTATTACGATGCTGAACAAAAGAACATCAAAGAAATTATACCGGTGGTTTTCGGAAAAATTCGTGGACAGTATCGTGCTTTTTATGCAGGAGGGAATGTCAAAGAAGAAGGTGTTCTTGACGACAATATACGCGTAGGCCGATGGCGAGAATATTATGAATTTGGTTCTGGCGGGCGACTGAAAAAGGAGTGGCGCTATGGGAAAGACAAGTTTGATACCCAAGAACCCGAATTAGTTCAAGAAAGGGATGCGCAAGGAAAGGTAATTTTCCAGACACAAAATAAAGTAGGCGAATGATCAAGGCACTTTTTTTCTTGCTTAGCATGCTTGGGGGCGGCCAACCAGCACCTCCCCAAACGGCCTATAACAATCCGATGGATGGATTTATCCTACATACGTGGAGCGAGCATGGGAAAACCTATGCACAAACGATAGAACGTACAATTGCTGAAGAAGAGGATTCCAAATCCGATTCGGATGACTCAGATGACGAATTTGACCCTTTAGTTTTTCCGAAAATTTGGGCTTTACGTGCCGACAATAATTTAGGAATCCATCAAAAAATAGGCAAGGAGCAGGTCGGCGAATTATGCTCCGCCTTTTTGCCTCCGATTTTGAGCCCCCCCGATGAAAATGCTTACTTTATTTAGTTTAAATCATGCATTAAAATCTCATTATGAATACTCAAACGTATATAAAATCTTTCTTTACAACTGATTGGAAATCGGGCATAGCTGTATTTTTAGTTGCTTTACCCCTTTGCCTAGGTATTGCCTTGGCTTCAGGAGCGCCTCTCATGGCGGGCCTGATTGCCGGAATCGTAGGCGGATTACTTGTATCCTTGCTTTCTGGATCTGAATTATCTGTCAGTGGCCCAGCAGCGGGCTTGACCATTATCGTAGCACAAGCTATATCCAGCCTAGGATCATTTAATGGTTTTTTGGTTGCTGTCATTTTAGCGGGAATCATCCAAATCATATTAGGCTTGTTGAAACTAGGTAAGATTGGCGGATTTTTCCCGAGCTCTGTCATCCGAGGCATGTTGGTCGCCATCGGAGTAGTTATTATCTTGAAACAAATTCCCCATGCACTGGGAGATGACCTGGATTTCATTGGTGAATTTGAATTCGACCAATCAGACGGGAAAAATACATTTTCTGAAATTCTCGCATCCATCGCGGAATTCAAGATGGGGGCAATTATTATTTCCCTTGCGGGTTTGGTATTATTATTTGCCTGGACCGCATTGGGAAAAACCATTAAACTATTAAATGCGCTTCCTGCATCCTTGTTTGTTGTATTGATGGGTGTATTGTTAAACATCATGTTTGGCCTGTATTTCCCAAATCTTTACTTAGGAGATTCAAAAGATCACATGGTAAACCTTCCTATTTTTAGTGATATCAGTGCCATTACTGCGAGCATCGTAACGCCAGATTGGTCATTCATAAGCAACCCTAAAATTTGGCAAATTGCGTTTACATTGGCTATTGTTGCTTCGTTGGAATCACTCTTGTCGCTGGAGGCAACGGATTCCTTGGATCCCCTTAAACGCATTTCATCTCCTGACCGCGAATTACTTGCGCAAGGGATTGGAAATGTAACCAGTGGGCTTATTGGGGGACTCCCAATTACCTCCGTTATCGTTCGGTCATCGACAAACATTTATTCCGGCGGTAAAACAAGAATGTCAGGCTTTATGCATGGCATCCTTCTGTTGGTTGCGATTTTGCTCTTGCCTTTATATTTAAACAAAATCCCATTGGCCTGCTTGGCGAGTATTTTACTTTACACAGGGTATAAATTAGCGCACCCTGACCAATTCAAAAAAATCATCAAAGAAGGTTGGAAACAGTATGTTCCCTTTTTTGTTACCATCATTGTTGTAGTCAGCGTTGATTTATTATGGGGCATTTTTGTCGGAACCGCAGTGGGTTTGGTGTTTGTCATGATGACGAATTACTCCGCTGTATTCACCGTGTTTATCAATGGGAATGAAGTATTAATCAAATTCCAAAAAGACGTGACATTCCTACACAAAATGGCCATTCAGGAAGCCTTGCGAAAAATCCCTGAAGGAAGTGAAGTGTATATTGACATCTCAAAAGTTCACTTTATTGACCATGATGTCAATGAGCTAATCAACGATTTCTTATCTACGGCAAAAGCAAGAGGTATCGAAGCCGACCTAAAGAAAAAATAACATGAAAGAATATAAAAAACTCTTATTGAGCAATAAGGCCTGGGCGGCAGAACGCCTAGAGTTAGATGAAACCTATTTTGATAACTTATCAAAAGATCAAAACCCCTTGTTTCTTTGGATCGGTTGTGCGGATAGTCGAGTTCCCGCCGAAGAAATTACGCACGCGGATCCAGGTGATATTTTTGTCCACCGCAATGTGGCCAACATGGTTGTTCACACGGATATCAATTTGTTGTCGGTATTGCAATATGCTGTCGAGGTATTAGAAGTCAAACATATTATTGTTTGCGGCCACTACAATTGCGGCGGGGTCAAAGCGGCCATGACAAATCATGACTTTGGATTGATCAACAAATGGTTAAGAAACATCAAAGAAGTGTATGAAAAACACTTTAAAGAGTTACATGAAATCGAAAACGAAGAGAAACGCTTTGACAGGCTTGTGGAACTAAATGTGGCAGAACAAATTCAAAATCTTGCCAAAACAACCATTGTACAGAAAGCTTGGCAAAAACGCCAATTTCCGCATCTACATGGCTGGGTTTTCGATATACACCATGGACATATCAAAGAAATATTGAATATCAATGCAGGCGAATGGACGAGTCCCGTCTTTCATTACGACTTTTAATCATCCCTCCCGTTAAGCTTTGGCAATCCTTGAAGGTTTGCCAAAGCTAGCGAAAAAAAAGGGCTAAATGCCTCAGAAAACTTATAAATTCGTTTTAATTTTCAACTCATCCAATTGGGCTTGAGCCAATGGAGAAGGCGAATCAATCATCACGTCGCGACCCGCATTGTTTTTAGGGAATGCGATGTAATCACGAATCGATTCCGTTCCACCGAACAACGAACAAAGGCGATCAAATCCAAATGCCAAACCACCATGTGGCGGCGCACCATATTCGAATGCGTCTAACAAGAACCCGAATTGAGCTTTTGCCTCTTCCTCAGTAAAACCGAGTACCTGGAACATTTTCGATTGTAAATCTTTTTGGAAGATACGGATCGAGCCTCCGCCCACTTCCACGCCATTCACAACTAAATCGTATGCATTCGCACGAACCTTACCAAATTCCCCAGCTTCCATCAAAGCGATATCTTCTGGTTTAGGACTTGTAAATGGATGGTGCATCGCGAACCAACGATCCTCTTCCTCGCCATATTCCAACAATGGGAAATCCACGACCCAATGCACCTTATAGTTGTTCGGGTCACGCAATCCCATGCGTGTTCCCATTTCAAGACGAAGCTCATTCAATTGCTTACGGACTTTATCCCCGTCACCCGACAATACCAAGATTAAATCGCCCGGTTCCGCTTGGAAAGCCGAAGCCCAAGTAGCTAAATCAGCTTCCGAATAAAATTTATCTACCGAAGATTTAACAACACCATCAGGCTGAACGCGTGCATAAATCAAGCCTTTTGCCCCAATTTGTGGTCGGCGAACGAAGTCAGTCAATTCATCCAATTGCTTACGTGTATATTCCGCAGCTCCTTTCACACAAATCCCGACAACGGTATTCGCGGAATCAAATACTTGGAAATCTTTTCCTGAAGTCAAATCAATGCCCTCTCCTTTCAACTCGACGAACTTCATGTCGAAACGAATATCCGGCTTATCTGAACCGTAATATTTCATCGCATCTGCATAGGTCATGCGCGAAACTTGACCGATGTCCAATTTTTTGACCGACAAAAACAAGTGACGAATCAAGCCTTCAAACATGTTCAAAATATCCTCTTGCTCCACAAACGACATTTCGCAGTCGATCTGTGTAAACTCAGGCTGACGATCCGCACGCAAATCTTCATCACGGAAACATTTCACGATTTGGTAATAACGATCAAATCCCGAAACCATTAACAATTGTTTGAAGGTTTGCGGCGATTGCGGTAAGGCATAAAATTCACCTGGATTCATCCGAGAGGGCACCACGAAATCACGTGCCCCTTCCGGCGTTGATTTAATCAATACAGGCGTTTCCACCTCAATAAAATCTTGCTTATCTAAATAATTACGCACCTCACGACCTACTTGATGACGTAAACGAAGACTCTCACGAATCGGGTTACGACGTAAATCCAAATAGCGATATTTCATCCGAATATCGTCTCCTCCATCCGTCTCATCTTCGATCAAAAATGGTGGCAATTTTGCAGGATTTAAGATGCGTAAATTTGTCACCTTGATTTCCACATCACCCGTTGGCAATTTGTCATTCTTAGCTAAACGTTCCACCACCAAACCCTCTGCTGCCACAACGAATTCGCGGCCTAAGCCACGCGCTAATATTAACGCCGACGGATCCGATTTTCCTTCTTCCAACATTAATTGGGTGATGCCATAACGATCGCGCAAGTCGATCCATAACATGCCTCCCTTATCACGTGTTTTTTGAACCCAACCACATAAAGTGACTGTTTGGCCCACGTGCTCCATTCTCAATTCGCCGTTCGTGTGTGTACGTAACATAGTTTATTATAAAAATTCGTGCAAAATTACGGAAAAGAGTATGTAGTGTAAAACATTTACCCGTTTATTCTTATTTAGTTAATTTCACGGGAAATTAAATCAGCATGTCAACAGTCGGAATTGTCGGATCAGGTATAGGGGGAATTGCATTCGCGATTCGCATGCAATTAATGGGGCATGCCGTAACGGTATTTGAGGCGAATGAACGTCCTGGCGGAAAGTTGGGCCTTTTGAAAATGCAAGGGTACCGCTTTGACACGGGCCCCTCTTTGTTTACGATGCCGCAGTTGGTAGATGAATTATTCCAACTTGCCGGAAAAAATCCACGAGACTATTTTAATTACGAGCGTTTACCTGAGATTTGCAGCTATTTTTGGGATGACCAAACACGCTTGAAAACGGTTGAGGATCCTGCTGAGACAGCGGCATTCATGGCGGATGCATTGCAAGAGGATGCGACAACAATTTACCGCCATATTAAAGAGGCTGGCGAAAAATACAACATCGTAAGCGATTTATTCCTGGATGACTCCTTGCATAAAGTCAGTACATGGACAAGTAAAAAAGCGTTGCGAGGCTATGCCAATTTGCATAAACTAGGGCTGTTTCAGACCATGCATCAAGCACATCAATCAAAGTTCAAAAACCCCAAAACGGTGCAATTGTTTGACCGATATGCTACCTACAACGGCTCAGACCCCTATCAAACGCCTGCGACGCTTTCGATCATTCCGCATTTAGAATATAATTTAGGTGCATATTTTCCGAAAGGCGGCATGATTGAAATCCCGAATGCTTTAGTTCGATTAGCTCAGGAGTTAGGGGTTCAGTTCCGCTTGAACGAAGCCGTGGAGAAAATTCGAACGCATGGCAACGTCGCAGACGGTATTCAAACAAAAAAAGGATTATACGATTTTGACATCGTGGCAAGCAATGCGGATATCCGCCCTAGCTATAAGCAGTTATTGCCGGAATCCCTTCGGCCCGCCAAGTTACTCAACCAACCCAAATCCAGTTCGGGTATCATTTTTTATTGGGGAATCAACCGCGTATTTGAAGAATTAGGCGTCCATAACATCTTTTTTTCCAAAGATTACCAAGCCGAATTTAAAGCCATCTTTG
>JBDLUL010000091.1:0-15481 GCA_039805345.1 Bacteroidota bacterium
ATTTCTCCACCGACTTTTTATCCGCACGAAGCGTTGCGGCTAAATTAATTCGATAAGCCCAATAATCATTCGGAGAACGATCCAACAAAAATCCGGCCACTAATTTTGAATTCAGAAATTCGAAATTTTGGGTATGTTGTCCCATCAATCCAAAACTCTGAAAGCTATTCTGATTGATTTGTCCAGAAGCAGTCAAGGATGGTGATGACCACGAAATCGAGTATGAAGGATTTTGACCTAAAGCATTATCCCGGTAAAAAGCGGTTAAACTTGAATTTGCTTTCTCCGACCATTTATGCTCCAAAGTCAAACGAGAGCGCGATGAAAAGGACGAACGGTAGGTGAAATCCGCTGGACTTTTATAAGTACGAGAGTAGAAACCTGTACTATCGATATTACCACCCGTTTGCGAGAAATAATCGTTGTACGCAAATGAACTCCAAAGTTTTGTTTTAGGCGTTAATTGGTAATCTACGCGCACATTGATGGATGACTTATCGAAATCTGAATTAGATGCCCAAGAATCTTTTTGGCGAGCCACATAGCCTCCCGTCATAATCGACCATTTTTTGCCTAACTGAGCTCCTGCTGTAAATTGAATACGCTTGTAGCCCCATTGATCCATTTGATATCCAATTTGAGCGGTTGGGATACCTGGTGCTGTTTTGGTAATTAAATTAATGGCACCACCCACAGCTTCAGGACCATAAAGTGAAGATGCTGGGCCCTTAATTACTTCCACTGAATTTAATCCTTGAAGATTCGTTTCAATCAATGCATTGTGGTTAAACACCCCCAAAGGTCGCAAGGCAAGACCATCTTCTAAATACAGGAAATAAGCAGACGTTCCAAAGGGTTGACGAATTCCCATCCCATGTTGTTCATTTCGGTAGTCCAACATCACCACTCCCGGAACCTTATTGATAAGCTCGGTTAATTGAAGTGCCTTCGTGTCTTGAATCAAAGCGGATCCAATTTTATGAATGGCCACCGGCGTCTCTGCCCGCGTAGCCGCTTGTCGGGAAGCCGTTACTACGACCGCATCCAAATTTTGCATGGACTCTTCCAACAAAATAGGAGCCTTAAAATTTGTTACTTTTTTAGCCATGAATCCAAGGCTTGATACTTCGTACTCGCCTGATGTAGCTCCAATCTTAAATTCACCTCGCTCATTCGAGATGGCAATAACTTTTGAATTTTGTTTTAAAGATGCGCCTACAAGTGGCTCGTTGGTAATTGAGTTCAATACCTTGACGGCATACTGTTGGGAATTAGCCGCAAAAGAAAGCAGCATTCCCATGAATAATAGGATATTTTTCATGAAATCTTAATTAAAATGAATACAACCTGCCAGTTCATCTAGCAGGACAAATGTCAAATTAATTAAGCTCGAGGTGGGTGGAAAAAGCCTTTAGCGGCTGCATTAGGAAAGAATTCCTGCGTAGAAAAATGATTTTCGATGGCAATAGGTGCCGAGAAACGAGCGGAGAAAACAGGCTCAATCGCTTGAAATGCCAAAACAACTTCAGGCATTTTTTCTAAACGTTCTGAATTAGACTTTTGCTCTTTCTCCTCAGCTGCTTTCAACTGCTTGGCCAGGTAACATTGACCATTACAGTCCAACATCGGTTTGTCGCGATTTTCGCAGAGATTCTTAGCGATGTAATCCTGATTAACCCGGTAATATGCGACGGCACCCCATTGATTCATCAAGGGAAGCTGCATGGCAATAAACAACAAAAGGGCTAAGGCACTTTTCACGGCACAAAGGTATGTAAAAAGTTTATTTCAAATGCACCGCTGAATCATTGATTTGATAATTTTTCGATTTAACCAATTCCATGATGGCAGAACCCGCCAATAAAACGGGTCCATATCCATGCGCCGCGAAAGGGGAAATCGGTCGGTGATAATAAAACGCCGGATCCCATGCCAGGCCTGTTCCCACGCAGGTGCCTTCCACATGACCTTTTTCGTTCACACGGGCGGCCACGGCGTTCCAGCCCAACAAAGCCGCAGGGCCATAGGTCTTCGGATCAAGCCAACCCATGTTGATGCCTTTAGCCATCACATAGGTATAAATTGCCGTAGCAGAGGTTTCTAAATACGAGTCATTTTTATCAATCAATTGATGCCAAAAACCGGTGCCATCTTGATAAGCCATTAATCCCTTAAGATGAAGCTTCAACTGCTTTAGCACTTCAGGTCTTGCCGGATGGTTAGCAGGTAGGAATTCGAGCATTTCACAGTTGGTCAACAAAGCCCAACCGTTCGCCCGTGCCCAGTGAAATTCTGGATGTTCTTCCGCATCCACCAAATAACCATGCATGTAAATATTAAGATTCGGATTAAACATTCGCTTCCGATAGGCATTGAATTGAAACACCGCCTCCGCATATTCGCCTAACTGTAATAAGGCAGGAATAGCCATGTAGACATCGTCAAGCCACATCGTGTGGTGAAGCGGACGAATACGGACTAAAGTGCGGTCTGGCAAACGATGTTCCTCCTTTAAAATAAAGTCGGAGGCACGTTTCGTCACAAAGGACATATCCGTTGTAAAACCTGCCTTCTTCGCCTTAATTACGGCCATTCCCATCGCTCCGATGTCATCCAATGCACGCGGATGAATCAAGCCATGCAGTACATGTTTAGAATCGTTTTTCTGAGCAGCCGGAATTGCTGATGCGATTAAATTTAAGCGATTAAAGACGTAATCCTTGTATTTCGGAGAACCGGAAATGCGGCTTAATTCCAACATCCCCGAATAGGTAACTCCCCACTCATATGAAATTGGGCGAAAATCGCCTTTGGAGAAAACGGTTTGCTCTTCAAATGGCTGTCCAGGTGACCAAATTGCTCCAGTTGTTTTATTGACAAATTGATTGGGTGTCGCAACTTCTAAATAATTGAAAACGCGATCCAATACAGATTGAACATCTTGCATCGAAGCTGCACCATAGTGTGTGGGATAGTCTGGCTGTAGCGCATGCAAAGGTGCTGTCGCATCAGAAGAAGCTGTAATGTTTTTCTGAGCGAATAGGCTCGTAGAAATCAAAAGGAAAGCTAAGGTATATCGCATAAAAAAGGGCTTACTCATCACAAAGACAAGCAAGCCCCTAATATACTTTTCAAAAGCTATTTTTTCATTTCAATTCCTTGGATCTGGACAACGATTTGTTGTTCAGTTGCCTTCGGATTCACGGCAACAAAATATACATCATGCTCGCCTGTTGTCGGGGTAATCGCAACTTTTTGAGCTGATGGTCCATTCATGCGACGCGGTGCTGGTTGGGCCGGTGCTGCTGGTTGTGCTGGTGCCGCCGCCGATGCTGGAGCAGCTGGTGCTGCCGGTGCCGGTGTTGCTGTACCTGCTGCTGCCGGTGTTCCTAGCGGAGCTCCTTTACCAGCAGCTGCAGCTGCTGGTGGACCACCAAATCCGCCTTGTGAAACCTCAATCAAATTCGTTTTACCAATCACAGGTCCCGTAGGTGAATCCAAGTGAATTTCGATCACTCCTCCTGTTGCATTCGTGCGTGCTTGTGCAGAGGCAGCAATATCGATAGTCGAAATACCTGTTAAATCTAAACCTTTATAGCCCAAATGTGGATTTTGACCCACCATGTTCGTCGAACGACCTGGTGTAATCAATTGCATGATTCCTTTGGTCACATCCGCTTTTTCTACGTCCAATTGTGGTGCGCGTAAGAATACCCACTTTTCAGCTTGCACTGGTGCAATTTTCTTATTACCCTTGTCCACGTACGTTGCACGAACGACGAATACACCTTTCGATGATTTCTGTCCTTCTGGTTTTACTAAGGCTAACTCCCCTTTCAAGGCAATTTTGTTCGATGCTTTTGGCTCGCTTAGGCTCATGATGTATGAAACCATTTGCTTCGCATCTGCTTTCGAAATCGCTGGATGTGCTGACATGGCATGCTCTCCCCAAACGCCCATTCCACCGGCAATCACTTTATCCGCTAATTGGTCAATAACATTTTGACCCTTGTATTTCACAGCAACTTCATTGTAGCTAGGTCCTACCGAACGAACGTTCATTTGGTGGCAAGACTTACAATCGCTTTTATTGATCAACCGCAAACCTGCAGAAGCAAATAAATCTGAATCTGCCTTGCGGTGACTTTGTGACATCTCGATTGGATCATATCCAAATGGAATGTAATCCAAGGTTGCAGCTACCGATTCCGGTGCAATACCCTTCTCCAATTCACCATCTTCTTTGTCGCTCACCTTCACCTTGTATTTCGGTGCTGAATCAGCGAAATAGAATGATTTATTATTTCCTTCAAAATCAATGTCAACTACAGGAGCTTCGTTCCCTACTAAGATTTCCAAGGCTGCTGTATTACTAGCTCCTTTTGCATCTGTTGCTTTCAAGGTTACGGCATATTTACCTGCATCTTTTAAGTTCAACGTTGCTTTCTCACCAGATAAATTTTTCACAAACTTACCTGCTTTTTTAACCGTCCATGTATACGTCAATTTATCTCCATCCGCATCTTTCGTTCCTTCCGCAGAAAGTGTCGTATGGAATGGCGCCGCACCTGCTTTGTTGGCTGCTGACGCGACAACTTCCGGCTTGCGATTCCCCCCTTGGTATTCAATCTTCACCAAACGCGCGTTTTCATTTCCTCTAAACCAAGCGGATCCATATTCCAATACATATAAATCGCCTTCAGGACTAAAATCCATATCAATTGCAGAACCAAAAGTCGTGTTCGGCATAAAGCGCTCCATCGACTTATAATTGCCGTTTTCATCCATAGTTACGGCCATAATCCAGCCACGCATAAATTCAACGATCAACCATTTTCCTTCATAATACGCAGGGAATGCACGTTTTGCACCAGAGAAATCTGAACGACGAAACACCGGACCACCCGTTGCCGAACGTCCTGATGAACCTACTAAAGGGAATTCTTCTGAAGTACCATAGGGATACCAAATCATCGCTTTTGTTGCTGGTGGCAATTCACGTAAACCTGTGTTGTTTGGAGATTCATTCACGGGAGCAGCTGGATTGAATTTCGGTCCGATTGCCATCGTTTCAAAATTTACATCCGCATAAGCTTGGTTATTTCCAATGAAATAAGGCCAACCGTAATAGCCGGGTCCTTTGGCTTGATTAAATTCATCGTATCCGCGAGGTCCTTTTTCTGAGTCTACCGAAGCGTCAGGGCCTACTTCACCCCAATACAAAAATCCTGTTTTAGAATCTAAACTTGGTCTCCATGGATTACGGTGACCCATCGTGTAGATTTCTGCACGAGTTTTGGGAGTGCCTGGTGCGAATAAGTTTCCTTTAGGAATCGTATAGGATCCATCCTTTTCTGGATGGATACGCAAGATTTTACCACGTAAATCATTTGTGTTCGAAGCACCTCGTTGGTCATCCCAATACGCTTGACCCGGACGTTCGTCAATCGGAGCGTAGCCATCAGAATTGCTATTACTTGTATTATTACCAACAGTCAAGAATAAATTGCCTGCTTTATCAAAAACCATACCTCCACCGGTGTGGCAACATTCTTCTCGTTGCGTAGGCACCTCTAGAATGATTTTTTGTTGGTCAATTAATAACGCTTCATCCTTTAACTCCATACGTGCCAACACGTGTTTCGCCTCTTTCGGGTGAGCATAATAGATATACAACCAGTTATTTTCTTTGAATTTCGGATCGACGATTACGCCCATCACGCCTTCTTCTGCCTCACGTACTTGGCCAGCACGGTTGGTGTATTTCGTATTTGTAACAATTTTACCAATAGACTTTGTAATTCCCGTAGCAGGGTCATATTGTTTCACCTCCCCTTTACGTTCTACGAACACGATTCGTCCATCAGGTAAGAAGGTAAATTCCATCGGTTCATCGAGCTTATCAACGAGGACCGACTTAACAAAACGATTTTCATCGGGGGTTTGCGCAAACGCGGCGAGCGAGGTACATGCTAGCGTTAGGGCTAGTAAAAATTGCTTCATGGTAAGTCTAGATTTATTATTTTACAAAAATGATACAATAATCGGAAATTAAAAATTTGTCCATTGTATTTGATACGAAAAACCGACATGTGTCGACAAAAAATCACTTACTTTGGGAAAATTATCGACCTATGAAAATCATTGCTTTCGTCCTTTTGACGCTTCCAATCTTTGCACAAACAAATAAAGACGTTTCTGATATTAAGTCTGTCCTGAATACGCAGGTGAAACTTTGGAATGAGGGCAAAATCGAGGAATTCATGGAATACTATGCCAAAAGTGAAGACCTCAAATTCATTGGCAAAACCGGTGTCACCAAAGGATGGGCTGCAACGTTGAAGCGTTATCAAACGAGTTATCCGAATCGAGAAACGATGGGAACCCTTTCATTTGACATCCAAGAAGTGGATGTGACTGCTGGCCAAACTGCTTGGGTTTTAGGTCGCTGGAGTTTAATGAGGCCAAATTTAGGTGACGTGGGCGGGTATTTCACGTTACTTATTAAGAAAATCGATGGCCGCTGGTTGGTGGTTCGAGACCACACCAGTTAAACCCGGGAAAAGACGTAAAACATTTCACTTGCAATTTGACGGGAACGTTCATCGTACATCGCTGCTTCCTGGTCTGTATCATCAAAGGCCTTCGGATCTTCATATCGTACCGGAATACGCACTTCTGCACCCGGAATAAATGGACAATTTTCGTCCGCATGTGAACAAGTCATCACGGTAGCGAAACTGGTATGCGGGTTAATCACATCGTCATATAATTTCGAAAATACGTTGATAGGACGGGAATCTTCTGTGTGCAAGACGAAGTAGATCGGATTGGAATGTCCGTGTTTGGAAACGATGAATCCCATGCGTTCTAAGGAGGCTACCGTTCGTTCGTTACAAGCAGTCACTTCGACCCCGCCTGAATAACATTGGGCGGCTAATTGAAAATAATCCGCAGCGGTTTGCGCCCAAATCTGAGAAAATTGAGAGCGTCTCGAATTGTGCGTACAAATAAAATTCAAGCGAATGGCTTGTTCTTTTTCACGCTTGGATTTGATGTACTCAATCAAAGGTTGAAGAACGGCTTTGCGCTCATCCGTGATTTCCAAAGATAGAATGGATTCGAGGTTTTCGTTTAGGGTATTGTTCATATAGAAAAAGGATACTTGCTTTAAGCTTTGGCAATCCTTCAAGGTTTGCCAAAGCTAGCTGTTATAAACGATAAGTTGGATTCAAATACTGATAATTTATTAACAACATCCAGAACCTGGAGAACAGGTATTTGCGGCTTGCGATTCAACCATTTTAAGTTCAATTTTTTCAGCTACTGGAGGCATGCAACAAGCTGCTGCATCCTGGGATTCATAATGTGGATCGTTGAATTCAGCATCTTCATGAAAATAATAAACTTCCCACTGAACCCCGTCGGGATCAGTTGCCCAGAATTTATCCTGCACCGCATAACAACAAGATGTACCAATTTCCTCCTTAGAAACGATTCCTTGCGCACGCGCCTGAACGAGGCGATTAGACATTTCTTCAAAAGTTTCCACTTGAAAACCTAAGTGCCCAAAATTACTTTGTACACGTTCAGAATTTTCAATAAACGAAATAATCAACGATGGACTATCTAGGACATATTTGGCATAACCCGGTTTAACCTTGGTAGCCGGTTGGCCAAAAAACGTGGAATAAAAATTCACCGATGCCGCCAAATTGCTGACATAAAGTGATACGTGCATACGAGGAAAGCTCATGATTAACAGCAGTTAGATTGTTGAGAAACGAAATAATTTTCAAAAAACGACCCGAACAATTGGCTAAATTCCGCCCACTTCTCGGGATTGATGCAATAACAAACGGAAACCCCTTCGATGGTTCCTTGAATAAAACCAATCTCTTTCAGTTCGCGAAGGTGTTGCGAAATGGTCGCTTGCGCCAAACCCAATTCGGAAATCAAATCACCATTAATGCAGGTTTTTGATTTAACCAAATACTGCAAAATGGCCACACGCGCTGGATGTCCTAACACTTTCGCCATGTGGGCAATCGCATTTTGCTCATCCGTAAACAAATCTGTTTTGGTTATTCCCATTTCATTATTATTACATTGCAATGTTACGATGAATGCGTGTAATAAAAAAACCTTGAAAGGTTTTTTTATCTCTGCTGCCTACCTTTGGCAAACCTTAAAGGATTGCCAAAGGTTAAGGAGGGCAGCAAAAAGCTACGATTTTTCAAACAAATACCGTTCAAAGAAACTGATATTCTTAGTCTCGGTAGTTCAAGGCAGGTTTGCGATCCCCCAACAAACTCTTGTATTGAAATTCAGTACCTCGTTTATTTAACCATTCCAAACGGGCATCCTCAATCAACACAGGTTTTTTAAATAAATCCATCGCAGTTAAGGCAAGCGTTTTGGCAGCGACCAACATGCCTTTTCGACCAATCGACATCCCGCCGGCGGCGACTGCTTGCCAACTATGTGCTGCGGTTCCAGGCACCCAAGTCGCTGCACCCAGGCCCACCGTAGGCACAACCCATGAAACATCGCCTACATCCGTAGAACCTCCCCCGCTTGGATCTGGGTGATTCAAAAACACTTGATTCGTCGTTGCCAAATCAATCACTTGCATCCCAGGTGTTTGTTGGAGCTGTTTTGCGAAGGCTTGTTCCGTAGCAGAAAGGCTATAACCACCAACGGATTTTAGATTTGACCCCATGGCAGACACCAAATGTTCATTGGGTAAAACCTCATACACACCTCCGATTAATTCCACTTCATACCGCGTCCCCGTACCTAAAGCCGCACCTTCTGCCGCTTTTTCAATGCGGTTCCAGACATCCATGACAACATCGCGTTGAGGTGATCGAACATAATAATACACTTCGGCATAATCGGGAACAATGTTCGGTGCTTTTCCACCATTCGTTATCACATAATGAATTCTCGTCGATGATGGCACATGCTCACGCATCATGTTGGCCATATGATCCATCGCTTCAACGGCATCCAAAGCTGAACGCCCTCGCTCCGGCGAAGCCGCTGCATGGGATGATAACCCATAAAAACGAAACTTACCTGCCTTATTGGCGAGCGAAGAAGAGGGAGATACCGTATTTTCATCATTGGGATGCCAATGTAACATCACATCAGCCTGACTAAATAAGCCCGCTCGAACCATATACACTTTTCCGGAACCACCCTCCTCAGCAGGGCAACCGTACAACTTAATCGTTCCCTTTTGGCCTGTTTCCTTCATCCATTCTTTAACCGCAATAGCCGCTGCCACAGATCCAGTACCAAACAAATGATGCCCACAAGCATGTCCAGAATTGCCACCTAAGGTCCGTTTTGTCGGGATAGAATCCTGTGATAAGCCTGGCAATGCATCGTATTCTGCCATAATTCCAATTACGGGTTTCCCTTGACCAAACGTCGCAACAAAAGCCGTAGGAATATCAGCGACACCTGCCTCCACCTGAAATCCCGCTTGACGCAAAGTCTCTTGCAACAATAAAGAACTTTGTTTTTCCTTGTAACCTACCTCAGCAAAATTCCAGATTTTTTGCGCAATTTGTCCGTATTGATCGGAGCGATTTTGGATGGATTGAATGACTTTTTTCTTATCCGCTTCTTGTCCAAATACAGGAAGCGTAATGAAAAATAAGGCTGCAATAGCCACAATTCGATGAAGCATAATTTATTAGTTAATAGGTACGATAAACTCAAATTTAGCCGGAAGAACCCGAAATTCAAATGTCATGGATTCTAAAACTTCTCCATCGACCTGAGCGCGCAAAACCCGATCACAAGAAATTGTTTGCTCGCGAATCCGTGAAAAATTCAAAAAAGGCAAGCGCACATGCCTCCCCGCTTGTATGATGGGCATGTAAAATAAACGCTTCCAAACAGGCAAAGGCTCACAAACCATCATGTCTAATTCACCATCTTCGATCGATGCCATGGGAAAAAAATGAAATCCACCACCTGCACGTGATGAATTAAATACCATACATAAAAAGACAGGAAGTCCCGAAATTCGATAATGCTTAAATCTGAATAAGGCAGGAATAGCGGCCAAATAATACCCTAAACCACCTTTGATGTAGCGAATCGCCTCCATCGAACGCAAGACCTCCCCTTCAATTCCAATCCCGACGCCATTTAAAAAAAGCATCTCGTTCACCTGACCTGCATCTGTTTTTTGACTTTGCCCAGCCAAAATACTCGACAAATGAGATTCGCGTGAACAATCCCCAAAAAGTTTCCAATAAAAATCATTGCCTGTACCTCCTTTAAACAGACCGATTGGCAAAGAACATGTAGGATATCGATTCACAAAATAATTAAAGGTTCCATCACCTCCCATGACCCAAACTTCCCCATATCCTTCTAAAGTCGAAGGCCATGCACGATCAAAAATGGTTATTTGGCGATCAGGAACATGTTTAATAACCCAGTTGACATAACTGGCTAATTCTTGTTGCTTGTAGGGATTAATTAAAAACGCAATATGTTTCATCCACAAATAAATAAAATAAATACAAATTAATCCAATGCATGCGCACACATGCGTTCCTTGTCTTCGACAATTTTTGTATGTTTGTTTATGAACCAAAACTACCCTACCGCCATCATTACAGGAGCCTCTCGAGGTATCGGACGTGCATTAGCACTTTTACTTGCTAAGCACAATTTCCAACTAAGTCTTATCGCACGAAATCTAGGTGAATTAAAAGACCTGGCAGCGGAGATTACCGAAATGGGTCACAGACCTTTGTACTTTGCCGGGGATGTTTCAGATGCTGTGTTTGTTCAACAAGCCGTCGAGAAAACAGTTCATACCTTGGGTAAAATCGACTACATGATTAACAATGCTGGCGTCGGTGCTTTTGGCCCAACGGATTCCTACTCAGAAGAAAAATGGGATCAAGTATTCGACACAAATGTCAAAGGGACGTTCCTATTTTCACAAAATGTATTGCCCCACATGCGTGAAGCAAAAAAAGGCCACATCATCTCCATCGCTTCGGATGTTGCCAAACGGGTATTTGATGGAGGATCTTTGTATTGTGCATCTAAATATGCCCAACATGCCTTCACAGAAGCCCTTCGTAAGGAGGTTCGAAAAGATGGAATCAAAGTTTCCTGCGTTTATTCGGGCTTAGTAGATTCCCATTTTCACGCAGAACCCCAAGGCGATGCGAGCCATCAAACCTGGTTAAGCCCAGAAGATATGGCCGACAGCATCTATTATGTGATGAATCAGCCAGCACATGTGGTTATCGATGAGTTAATGATTCACCCGCTTTCGCAAGAATATTAGTTGAACAGTGTAGAACTGTTTGCCCATAAACATCAGATTAATTAAATTTAATCTGAAAATAAACCTATTGATATGTCATTAAAAAAACCCTCACTAAGTTTTAGTCAAATCATCAACATGAACGTTGGTTTTTTTGGTATACAATATAGTTTTGGTCTCCAACAAAGTGCTGTAAATCCCATATACGACTTCCTAGGTGCTAGCCCAGATGAAATTCCTTTATTGAATCTAGCGGGACCTGTGACAGGTTTATTAATCCAACCGTTTATTGGCGCATTAAGCGACAGCACTTGGCATCCTCGCTGGGGTCGCAGAAAGCCTTATTTCTTTATTGGTGCACTTCTTTGCAGCATTTGTCTTTTATTATATCCATTTAGCTCATCGCTTTGGATGGCGGCAGGATTATTGTGGATTTTAGATGCGGGAAATAACACCGCCATGGAACCTTATCGCGCGTTTGTCGCTGATAAATTGAATGAGGAACAGCAACCTACCGGCTTTCAGATGCAAAGTTTTTTCACGGGTTTTGGCCAAACATTAGCCAATCTATCGCTTTTCATTTTCCCTTTAATTTTCATCGGCAAAACGGGTTCATTACCTACTTGGGTATATGCATCCTTCTTTTTAGGGGCTGTTTGTTCGATTGGTTCTATCTGGTGGAGCATGCGAACGACGTCGGAGATTGAACCCTCCGCCGAAGAACTTGCACAGATTCGATCCAAAAAAGTCAGTGTAACGGAATCAATTATTGAAATATTTCAAGCAATCAAGGTGATGCCAAAAGTCATGTGGCAATTGGCATTGGTGTATTTGTTCCAATGGTATGCCCTCTTTTGCTATTGGCAAAATTCCTCTAAAAGTATCGCCTTATCCGTTTGGAATGCAACGCCGAAAGACAATCCTGAGCTCTACGAAAAAGCTGTTTCTTGGACGGGATTAGTGAATGGATGGTATAATATTGTCACCTTCTTATCTGCCTTAGCCTTAGCGAATTATGCTAAAAAATACGGCGCGAAAACGGTCCATATGACTTGCCTATTATTAGCTGCCGCTGGCTTCCTAGCATTCCCGAACATCGAAAACAAGAACCTATTGTTTTTTGCCATTTCCGGCTTTGGAGTTGGTTGGGACAGCATGATGGGAATCCCCTATTTGCTAGTCGTAGGTGACATCCCCAAAGAACGTTATGGCGTCTACATGGGCATCATCAACATGATGATTGTGATTCCGATGATCTTGCAAAATATATCGTTTGGCTATATTTTAAAGCACTTTTTGGACAATGATCCAAGAAATGCGATTACCTTTGCAGGCGTGTTATTGGCGATTGCAGCCGTAGCGACAGCTTTTATTAAACCATCCCCAACCAAAGCCTAATGAGTGTATTGTGTATTGGCGAAGCCTTAATCGACATGATTTGTACCGATAAAGGATCAAGCCTATCTGACGGACAAAATTTCTTAAAAAAACCAGGAGGTGCCCCTACGAACGTGGCTGCTGCGATTGGAGCCCTTGGGGGGTCCGTTGCATTATCGGCAAAAGTAGGTAACGACCCTTTTGGCAAACAATTGAATCAGGTCATGTCGGAGTTTAACGTAAACACACAACATGTTCATTTGGATTCCAATCACTTTACGACATTCGCGTTCGTATCCTTAATGCTTGATGGAGAGCGTGACTTTGTATTTAATCGTGGTGCAGATGCCGAATTAACCGTTGAGGAAGTAAGCCAAATAGACCTAAATCTAACTCAGATTATCCATTTCGGATCAGCAACAGCGTTCTTAGATGGCCCGCTGAACGCAGCTTATTATTACTTATTGGAAGCTGCCAAAAAGGAAGGCAAAACCATCAGTTTCGATCCCAATTACCGACACCTATTGTTTGGAGACATACAAGAAAGCTTCATTGAACAATCTTGGATTTATTTGAAGCAGGCGCATTTCACAAAACTGAGTGACGAAGAAGCGATGTTGATTACCGGAAAACCTACTTTAGAAGAAGCTGCGACTGATTTGCTAGCGAACATCCCTGGCGTATTTACCATAACATTAGGAAAAGACGGCACACTTTTAGGCCTTGATGGGAAAACATACATCATTCCGAGTATTCAGATTAAGCCAACGGATACAACAGGTGCAGGAGATGCTTTTGTCGGTGCAGTTTTATACCAATTGGACGAGGCATCATTAAATCCTTCGAATCTTGGATTTGAAGAATGGAATAAAATCATCCAGAATGCAAATAAAGCCGGTGCACGTACGTGTGAATACATGGGTGCGATGGAAGCATTTAAACATTTGAATAACAGTATTTTTAATTAATATCCGTGTACAACCCAGCCCTTCAAAACAAGCTCCACGAGCTAGTAAAAACCCATAAAATCAAAGACGCGAAATTCATTGAGCGTTTTACTGCGAACATTGATGATATCCAATCGCATTTCAATACGATTTATGGTAATCATCCGCAGTCGGCACAATTATTTCAAAGTCTATTAAATTCCATTTGTCAGGCATTTGTCGATCGATCCGATGATCTGAAGAAAAGGGATGCACAAAAGGAAGCGAAGGGCCAATGGTTTTTAAGCCAGGAGCTGGTCGGAATGAGTTTATACGTCGATCGTTTTGCTGGAACGATTAATCAAATGCCAAGTAAATTACCCTATTTAAAGCAATTAGGCGTTAATTTTCTACACCTGATGCCACTTTTTAAAAGTCCAGAAGGAGAAAGTGATGGAGGTTATGCGGTAGAGGATTTTCGGATGGTTGAAGAACGTTTGGGGAGTATCGAAGATTTACGCAATTTCCAATCGACCTTGCAAAATGAGGACATGTACTTAATGATCGACATCGTCCTGAATCATACCTCCCATCACCATGAGTGGGCAAAATTGGCAAAATCAGGCATTAAGGAATATCAGGATTATTTCTACATGTACGATGACCGTCGTATCCCCGATCAAATGGATGAAACGATGCCCGAAATATTCCCTGAAAGCTCGCCAGGAAGTTTTACCTACGATGAGAAATTAGACAAATGGGTGATGACGGTTTTCCATCATTACCAATGGGATTTGAATTACACGAATCCAAAGGTTTTCATTGAGATGTTGGGCAATGTATTTTATTATGCCAATTTAGGTGTGGACGTCGTTCGCATTGATGCACCAGCTTTCATTTGGAAACAAGTGGGAACCACATGTCAAAACCTACCCGAGGCACATCAATTATTGCAATTGATCAAAATGTGCACGGAAGTGGCGACACCAGGCATGGCCATTTTGGGTGAAGCAATCGTTGCTCCAGCACAGATCATGGAATATTTTGGAACAGGACGTTATGCGACACATGAGTGCGATTTTGCCTATAACGCCACGCAAATGGCCGTTCAATGGGATGCGTTGGCAACCGGTGATGTGCGCATCATGCAAAACGCCCAGCATGAATTGCTTAGAAAGCCGTTGGGTGCAACCTGGTTGACGTATACCCGCTGCCACGATGACATCGGATTGGGCTATGACGACTACATGATTGATCAAGCAGGTTTTACGCCATATGACCATCGTTCTTATATTAAAAACTATTACAGTGGAGTTCACCCGGGATCCCCAGCGAAAGGAGCCTTATTTGCGGTCAATCCAAAGACGCAAGATGCAAGACTGTCTGGGTCTTTGGCAGCCTTATGTGGATTAGAATACGCCATCGATCATCATGATCCCGCTGGAATTCAAACCTCCATCAACAAAATTATCCTCATGCAAGCCATGAGTATGTTTGTAGGAGGTGTGCCGATGTTATTCTATGGTGACGAAGCAGGTTACACGAATGACTACAGCTATTTGGAAGATTCCGGTAAAAGTTATGATAACCGCTGGATGCACAGACCAATCATCGATTGGGAACGAAATAAAGCAGTAGACAAAAAAGGTACCACAGAAAATCAGGTATATTCGGCGCTTCAAAAATTAATCAAATTGCGTAAATCGCTAGCGATTGTTGCGGATTTGAAAAATATACAATGGTTGGAGAATCAACATAATTCCATCGCCGGATTTGTCCGTTTTAATGGTTCAGAGAAAATCACATGTTTATTTAATTTCAGCTCGGCCCCACAATCCATTTCTTGGTTCATCATGGATTCAAATGGGCA
>JBDLUL010000092.1:0-7044 GCA_039805345.1 Bacteroidota bacterium
CTTCGCATCGTGACGTAAAACAGGCGTCACTGGGGAGAATTTAGCTAAATACTCTTTCATCATACTATGAAGTGTATAGGCTGTATTCTTAGCCTCCTTCACCCCTTTCATGCGGCACAACATATCCTCTGGATCTCCATCACGCTCACAAGCACACAAAACGTAGGATTTCTCTAATTCCAAAGGAGCACCACCGATAATCACTTTTTGAACGCGATGACCTACCCGCTCAAATGCCTTGAATTCTACTTGCATACCTTTGAAACGAATAAACCAACCACCGAAACGCAAGGATGCATCTTGTGCAAACACGTTCTGCAATTCCTTCTCAAGCCAATTCATGATTTGTTGACCTGTTGCCTTTGCCGTACGTATGGTTGAGTCTACCGGTAACATGTCATACAAATAACCTTCCGTAATGGCCACTTTACCATCCTTCCCAGGCACACGTGGTGGGCAGAAACGAAATCCATTAGATAGAACCACATCCGCATTCACCTTCCATTTTAAGGCATCAACGATCAAGGTATCAATCGTATTTTCTACCACAAAGTTGCGATACAACGGAAGCGTACTATATCCTAATACTTTATCAATTTCTGACTTAAAAGGCCCTTCTAATTCTTGAACTAAACTTAAAATCTCCTTTTTGGCAGGATATTTAACAGGATCCACCTCGACTAATTCGTATGTTGATCCAGTGACCTTACCGTCTTTAACCTGAATATCTAATTTGCCAATAAATGACCCGAAAGCTCCTGGCTCAACAATCTTGGTGTACTCTGCTTGAATCGGCTTGCGAACGCGCTCATGGGTATCTGCCCCAAAAATATAATCCACACCTTGGCAATCCGGGTTATTTCCTAAAGCAATTTGCTGAGATAAACCTAAGTGAGATAAAATAATCACAAAGTCGCATTGCTCTTGTTCGCGCAAAAGCGTGACATATTCCTTCAGGTTTTCTTCGGGTTTGGTATAAATAATTCCTTTGCTATACAAGGGAGATTGACGTAGTGGGACTAAAGGATCCGTATATCCTAAGAAACCAATCTTAACACCTAAACGATGCATGATTTGATAGGGCTGAAAGATTAACTCCCCTTTCTTACCATCTCCTAAATCGTGATACATATTCGCACAAATTTTAGGAGCTAAAAGTCCACCCATTAATTTCTGCATGTTCTTCTTATAATAGACAACCTCCCAGTTTCCGGGTAAGTATAAATCATAATTCATGGCGTTCAACAAGGGAACAAATGCTTGACCTGTCGTCTTCACTGAAAGCATCGAACCCTGGAACATATCCCCTGTATCGAGTGTAATCGTATTCTCGGGATTTGCTTGCTTCATTCGATCTAAAGCTGTAGCCATGTGCGCATAGCCACCTGCTTTCCGGAAAACAAGTTCATCCTTTTCCCAAAACAACTCATCATGCGCATGCAATTGGCAATGCACATCAGTTGTTTGCAAAATGGTAATTTGACCGGTTGCCGGTTTTCCAGGACTCGAAACTGATTGCGTAGGCTTAGCCTCAGAACCTGCAATGGGCGCTAAAGCGGCTACACTAGTCAATAGCCCGCCTTGTAGAAATTTTCTTCTTGAGTTCATGGGTTTAGCTTTTAGATTTCTTGTGTTTGGCAATCCATTCTTTGATGGGTTTATAAGGACCATATTTATGTTGGGCCTCAGGAAAAGGATCCACATATGGACCAAAAGGATGATCAAATGGCTTCCCTGAAATATCAGGCCAATCTTTTGATAAATCTTTCGCAGGTCTCGGCATCGAATTCACATAAGCTGCTAGATCCCATGCCTCTTCATCACTTAATTGGGGCTTTTCGTAGGTCGCTCCTAAAGGCATATTGTATTTTACATAACCTGCAAAGTTTGACATCCGGTAGAGTCCCGCACCATGATTATAGCTATGAGCTCCCCAAAGAGGTGGATAGGTATAAGACTTTCCACCTTCTGCTAATACGCCACCACCATCTGCTTGATGACAAGACTGACATTTCGCAGCGTAAACCTCTGCACCTTTCGTCGGATCAATGGCTCTTTTTAGCCCTTTTAATTTAAATATTCCGGAACCGCGTGGTACTTCCTTCTTCGCTACGTCGGTCCCCAACCATTTGATATAGGCTAATATCCCGCGCATTTCCTTACTTTCAGCAGCTAAAGCTTGTCCATTTAAGCTACGTTCAAAACAATCATTCACCCGTTTTACTTGATCTTCAATGGCTCCTGAACGAGCTCTAAATTTTGGATAGGTCGATTGAACCGCGAAATAATTATTTCCCCACGGTTGGGTCCCCGCATTCAAATGGCAGTTTTGGCAATTCATTCCATTTGAAATCGACTTCACGGAACCTTTTGGACCTAAATAATCGGAGGTGTGAGCGATTAATTCTTTCCCATACAACACCAAGTCTTTTTCTTCAGGAGCTAAATACATCATACGCCAGTCAGATGGCGCAGTCCATACATGCGTGAAATTAGAATCCGGGGATACGTAAAGTTGGGTTGAATCCGACGTAACAACCCGTGAATTCCATGTAGAAAAACTCAAATACCCCAATAGCGCAATTAATGCGATAAGTAAGGTGTACAAGAACATTTGCAAGAGACTATGCGAGTGATTTTGATTATTCATAGGGAATTAACAAGCGTATTTGGAAGAAACAAATGACTTAATAAAATAGCTTAAAACCTGTGACTTTTGTCACTTTGCATATAATTAATTATAATTTTTCTGTAGGTGTTGTCACAATTGCATTAAACTCCGATGTAGAAATATATACCGGGGAATAAGCACCTCCAGCATTCACTAAATTCTTATAAAAAGACCGTAAATGGTTCCGACTCCCCTTATTAAGAAAATCATACACCAACTTCACATCCTGATTATTGGTCAGTGCAATCGATTTATTCAAATCATAAATATCTAATTCTTCAATTTTGGCACCTACTTGGTAAGCAGCTAAAAGACTCACTTGGCCTTGGCCAACTAAGGCATTATATAATGATTGAAGCACTGGATCTGTAAAAACACCGCGCGGGTGGGTATCCATTGGATCTACTAATTGATATTTCTTGATAATAATGAGCATCGCCTCCATGTGACTTAATTCACTATTGGGAATATTTTGAAAAATTTTGACACCATATTGATCAAATAGGGTTTGGTATACATCATAGGCCAACTTCTCTTCTTCACGGATAAATAAAATCCGCTCTTTCTCAGCAGGCTCCAAGGACTCAAGCGGCAAACTTGCTACGGAATTTTGAATGGCCATTAAACGTTGGCTTAGGTTCTCTTGACCACTTTCCAAAGGGCCACCTTTTTCACAACTACTAAACAAAATTAACCCGAAAAGCAATAAGACTACATTTTTCATGATATACCAATTTTAAAATTTATCAAATGTATTCCTGATTGCATCAGACTGGCGTGACATTTAACACGATACCCCAAAGTGACTAATATCACGAATTCAAAACGAATATTTTTCGAAATTGAGCCGTATCATTAAACACGTTAACCATGAAAAATCATCACCAAATTGTAATTGTCGGCGGAGGAAATGCCGGTATCTCCATTGCATCTCAACTCCTACGAAAAGATTCTCGCTTAGACATTGCCATCGTTGATGGAGCCAAAAAACATTATTACCAACCCGCCTGGACACTTGTAGGTGGGGGTGAATTTGACATCAAAGACACCGAACGTGATGAAGCATCCGTTATACCTGTGGGAGCCACATGGGTCCAACAAATGGTTCAAGGATTTAAACCGGACGAAAACAAAATCACTTTGGCCGATGGTAATGACATCAGCTATGACTATTTAATTGCGGTACCTGGAATCCAATTGAATTGGTCGGAAATCAAAGGTTTACCTGAAAATTTAGGCAAAAATGGTGTTTGTAGTAACTATAGCTTCAATACAGCACCCTATACTTGGGAATGTATTCAAAATACAAAAGGAGGTAAAGCGCTATTCACCAATCCACATACGCCCATTAAATGTGGGGGTGCCCCACAGAAAATCATGTATTTGGCGGCTGATTATTTCCGAAAAAACAAGATTAAAACTCAGGTGGAATTTTGGAGCGGAGGTACCCGAGTTTTTGGTGTAGAGAAATACGAAAATACATTGAAAGATGTTATTGCACGATACGAAATCAATACCCAATTTTTTGTCAAGTTAGTCGAAATTGATGGACCCAATAAAAAAGCGAAGTTCGTGGGTATTGGAGAGGCAAACAAAGACCAAGAATATTGGGTGGAATTTGATATGCTGCATGTCACACCTCCACAATCAGCACCTGATTTTATTCGAAATAGTCCTTTAGCTAATGCCGCAGGTTGGATGGATGTCGAAAAACACACCCTGCAACATCATATATACAAAAATATCTTTGGCTGTGGTGATGCTGCCAACCTACCTGCCTCCCGTACGGGCGCAGCTATTCGTAAGCAGGCTCCTGTATTAGTCAGCAATTTACTATCTGTTATGAAAGGGAAATCGATGACGGCCTCCTATGATGGCTATTCCTCCTGTCCCATTATTACAGGTTACAACAAATTAGTATTAGCTGAATTTGATTACAACAATCAACCCGTTGAGACGTTTCCATTTGATCAATCCAAGGAACGATGGTCCATGTACCAGATGAAAAAATACCTACTTCCTTACCTCTATTGGAATCAAATTCTGCCAGGTAAAATGTAGGAAAATTTTGTATTTTTGTTCGTCAAACCCCGCACAAAATGCATATTTTAATCGTCCATGATCAGAAAATTCCAGTCGCTGGTTATGGAGGAACCGAACGGGTGATTTGGGGCTTAGCGAAATTCTTGCGGGAACTCGGGCACCAAGTCACCTTTTTAGTACCCCAAGGCTCTTACTGCCCTTTTGCATCGGTGTTAATTTGGAATCCACTCGTGTCCTTGAGTGCACAAATTCCAGCATCAGTAGATGTGGTTCATCTAAATCATACACCTACAGAAGCCCTCACAAAGCCTTATGTTGTTACCGTACATGGGAACATACCCACCGAAACAATATTAGATAACAATTCGATTTTTGTATCCCAAAACCATGCTAATCGCTATGGCTCCGAATCGTTTATTCACAATGGCTTGGATTGGAGCGACTATGGAAAACCCAATTTGGCACAATCTCGGAATCATTTTCATTTCTTGGGCAAGGCTGCCTGGCGCGTAAAAAATGTACAAGGAGCCATTGATACGACCCTAGAAAGTCCTAACGAACAATTAGCAGTTCTTGGAGGCTCGCGACTTAATCTCAAAATGGGATTCCGTATGACCTGGAGTTCCCGCATACAGTTTTATGGAACGGTGGGCGGCCAACAAAAACTCGATTTACTCAGCCAATCAAAAGGATTAATTTTTCCGGTTCGATGGCATGAGCCCTTCGGATTAGCCATTACCGAAAGCCTCTACTTTGGATGCCCCATTTTTGCGACGCCCTATGGCTCTTTACCTGAATTAGTTAAACCCGAATTCGGTTTTTTAAGTGACCAACAAACTGCTTTGACTGAAGCGATCCAACATGCCTCTGATTATAATAAAGAAGCATGCCACGCCTACGCGAGCGACGTTTTTGATGCACGGAGCATGGCAAAAAAATACCTAATCGCATACGAAAATGTATTGAATGGCCATGCATTGAATCGCCAAAGTCCTCAACGCATCGAAAAAAATCCACCCAAATTTTTGCCTTGGAATAACAAAAGCCTGTGACTTTCATCACAGGCTTTTAACAGAAAGCAAGCTAAATTGCCTTAGTATTTTAGGTAAGCCCAGCCAGCTTCTTGTTTAATGACAACTTCAGCTACGCCAGAAGGAACAGTACCAGCTTGAGACAAAATTGAGGCACGGTCGATTTTACGTTCACGAATCGTATTTTCACAAGCTTTAAATAAAACACCCGAAGCTGCTAATTCAGCAATTTTAGCTTTTTGAGTTGTTTTGCCATCAACAAGGATACTGATACCTGAACCGTGAGCCACTAATTCAATTTGTGTATTCGCACCCAAAGCGGTTTGAAGATTGGATATATTTTTCAGTGCCCCATGCCAAACAAGGGTATCCGAAGTATTTAATTGAATGACAACTTTGTGTATGGGCTGCTGCGCTTGAACAGCAAAAACAGCAGAAATAAAAATAATGAAGGATAAAATAGTCTTTTTCATATGTTATATTTTTTTACGAAACTAACCAATTACCCGAATGAAAACAATGTGGGATGAACGATATCAATCAAATGTATATCAATATGGAATCAATCCAAATGACTTTTTTGCCGAACAAATTGCTCAATTACCTGTTGGGCGCATATTAATTCCTGCTGCCGGAGAAGGCCGAGATGCTGTATATGCCGCCAAACTTGGCTGGGAGGTTTATGCCTTTGACCTAAGTGATCAAGGGCAGGCCAAAGCCATGAAATTAGCACGTGAAGAAAAAGTTCATTTGGAATATATATGCGCGGATGCATTGCAAGTGCAATTTCCAATCGAATCTTTTGACTTGATTATGTCGACCTACTTCCACACACCGCCTGAAATGCGTGCTAAGGTACATGCCCAGTTTGCCAAATGGCTCAAGCCGGGGGCAACCTTGTTGATTGAAGGATTCAACAAACGCCAACTTGCCCACACATCCGGTGGGCCCAAAAACATGGAATGGTTATTTGATACATCGACATTGGCATCCGATTTCAACGCTTTAGCCATTCAGCTGAATCAAGAAATTAAACGAACGCTGAATGAAGGCCCATTGCACCAAGGATTGGCAGAAGTAATTCAGTTCAAAGCGAAAAAAACCTTAAATACTTAGGAGACAAATATCACGTTCAAGACAGAATGAGCACCTTATCTTTGATTTATAAAAAAACAAAAAAATGCTACAATTCATTAAAAACTTATTAGGCTTTGGACCTTCAGTCGATATTCAAGCGCTCATTAAAAATGGTGCAAAGATTGTTGACGTTCGAACACCCGCTGAATTCAAAGACGGCCA
>JBDLUL010000093.1:0-7454 GCA_039805345.1 Bacteroidota bacterium
ATTTCGAATATCAATCATAAATTTCAGGTCAAATATCGCATCGGGAATGCCATTATTCGAAATCCATCGGCGGTTGATAAGCGTCAAAGTTTATATTCATTAAAGCCTGAGGCTATTAAAATGTATGCCAAGTAGTCGAACTACTTTTTTATAGATCAGCTAATTTATGCGCGTAATTTACCTATATACCCGTAAAAAGCATTTCAACTAACAAACACACAATCATGCGGAAAATTTTCCTTTATTTATCGATTAGCATTACCTTTTTAGTCGCTTGTTCCAAAGAAGACGCGATTCCATCTTACCAACTATTTGTGGATGTCACGCCAGTTAGCGGAGGTTCGGTCTCACCTAACGCGGGTAGCTATATGAAAGGGGAGTCGGTTCAATTAATAGCGAAACCTGCTGCGGAGTATTTATTCAAGGAATGGCGGGGCGCTTATTCGGGTAGTTCAAATCCCGGCGCTTTGTTGATGGATGCGGATAAGCGGATTACCGGGGTGTTTGAAAAACGTCAATATCCACTTAATTTAACGATTGAGGGGAATGGAACGGTCAAAGAAGAAATTGTAGCGGTGGCATCACAAGCCCAATATCCATCTGGGACGACGGTTAAGTTGACGGCAATCCCTGCAGCGGGGGCGATGTTTAGTGAATGGAAAGGGGATATTACAAGTAAGGATTCGGTTATTACGACCCTAGTGAATAAGGCGATTTCGCTACAAGCTATTTTTCAGGCCAAAGGGCCCGATTATTCGACTAAATATTCAGGAGCTCGGGCTGCCAATATGTCGAAAGCTTTGGTGAATGTGAATGTACACCCTGAATCCATTAAAGTTATCCAGGTAAAAGGTAAATATTATTTAATTACCGCCCATGCTGAGCTTTTTGAAACTACCTATGATTCATACCGTTCTTTTGAAATTGATAGTTTGACAGGTCAAATGACTGAAAATACGAATGCTTTTTTGGGCGGATATTACAATGTCGGCTTTCCGAAATCACCATTCTTCTATGAAGATTTAAATGGAGACGGAATCAAAGATTTGTTTGAAGTAGATCATGGGAAAGAATCCGCTTCATTAATTGTTGATGGTAAATTTCCAGGATTCAATAATCATCTTTTCTTAGGTACTGCTGATGGTAAATTCACCTATTCGACTGTTGCTGGACTTACGGATAGTAAGCGTTTTCATCACAACGCTTCAGTGGGTGATTTAGATAATGATGGTGATCATGATCTATTGCTGCAATATTTTGGCATGGATGAAATTATTTACTTTAAAAACAGCAATGGATTGAAATTGTCAATGCCAGTCAATCCCAATAATGCAACAGGTGCGGTGTTGATCACGGATATAGATGCTGATGGTAAAAATGATATTATTTCGGCTCCTTATATCGATAAATCATCGGTACCTTTTACCTATGTGTTGAAAATGAATGTGAATGGAGAAACATTTACGAGTAGTAAAATTTCTAATGTAACACCATTTGGAAATGGTTATGGTTGTTTTAAATTATTTGCTTTGAAAAACCCGAACAACCCTTCCAAGAAAAATATTATCTACTTGGTAGAGGGAGGCATTGGTGATCAAAAAATATTTAGAAGTGATGAAAATGATCAAGCTAAAATTCAGGAAATTTCAACGGTACAATCAACTTTTCAGACGAATGGTATTCGAGATTACATCCTTGCCGACTTGAATTTTGATGGCTTAGAGGATGTTTTCTTTATCACTAATTCGGGTGAAAATCTCAATCAACGCGTTTGGTTGAATAAAGGGAATAATACTTTTGAAAATGCACAATGGGAAATTAATGCCAAATTTGGAGGGCACTTTTTACCTTTAAGTTATGATTCGAAAAGTAAGCGAATCAAGTTTCTGTATTATGAGAATTTCGCATCGCCGAAAACTCAAATCGTCGATATTTACACGGGAAAGCGGTAGTTGGCCTTCGTTTTTTCGATTATCAACCAACTGATTTTCTTTATCAGTCGGTAATTCAAATGTCTCATTTCCCCCCACTACCTTTGGCAAACCTGAGGAGGATTGCCAAAGGTTAACTGGGGGGATTTTCTGATTTTTATCACTTATTTAAAATAATTCTAAATAAGCTTGCGAATTCAAGTTGGGTGACTTAGTTTTGGACTTTATTTATAATTAGTCTAAACAAATATAAGTACATGATCCGCCTAATTTTTATATTAATTTGCTCATATTCAGTGGTTTATGGTCAGCAGGCTACCTTGGAGGGTGTCGTTCGTGATGCCAACCAACACGTTGTGCCGGGAGTTTCTGTTCGTCTACTCGAACTGAAGCGTGGAAAGCCTTCCGATGCGGAAGGTAGCTTCAATTTTCAGGGCTTAAAGCCGGGTGTTTATACCTTGCAAGCCTCTTTCGTAGGCTACAAAACTTTGCAAGAAAAAGTCAACCTTGTGGCTGACAAAACCCTCCACATCGATTTGGAGCTCGTGGAAGCAAGCAATGATTTGAAAGAAATTGTCGTTGTGGGCTATGTGAGCCAGAATGAGAAACCGATTACCATCGGGAAATTACCTATTAAACCGATGGATTTGCCGCAAAGTGTTGTGACCTTGGATAAGAGTTTGTTGGAGGCCCAACAAGTCAACCGGATGAGTGATGTGTTGATGAACACCAATGGCGTTTATATTTTCGGCGCTACGGGAGGCTATCAGGAGGAAATTGCGGCACGTGGATTTTCGATGGCCAGTTCGAATACCTTCAAGAATGGCATGCGTTATTCCAATGGCATGATTTCGGAAATGAGTGGGGTGGAGAAAGTGGAAATTTTGAAAGGGAGTGCCGCGATTTTATATGGAAATGTAGCCGCGGGCGGCGTGCTGAATTTGGTGACCAAAAAACCTAAATTCAATTTTGGTGGTGAGCTAAGTATGCGAGCAGGTTCTTGGGGGATGTATAAGCCCTCGGTCGATGTCTATGGTGGCCTTTCTAAAAACATGGCTTTTCGCTTGAATGCGAGTGCTGAACAAGCGAATAGTTTTCGGGTCGGTGTGTCTTCTGAGCGTCTTTACGTGAATCCATCTCTTTTGTTTAAGCTTGGGAAAAATACGGAATTGATTGTAGAAGGAGATCATTTGGCCGACCAAAGAACACCCGATTTCGGGGCTGGGATTATTAATTATCAGATTGTAACTATCCCCCGTGAACGATTTTTAGGTGTTGCCTGGTCTAACATTAAATCGAGTCAAAGTAGTTTAAACGCGACGTTGACGCATCAATTCAACGACCAATGGACAATTAAATGGATGAATGGTTTGCGTCAAAATACCAGTAATTTGTTTTCAAATACCCGTCCGAATGCCGGTTCTTTAATTAGCTCCGATGGCCAATGGATCCGCAATTTGCAGAAATCGGAAGTTGAAGAACAATATGGAATAACGCAAGTTGATTTGGTCGGATCTTTGAACCTAGCGGGCATGAAGCATCAGGTATTACTTGGCGCTGATGCGGATTTTTATAACACGGACACCTACGTCTACAATCCATTTAATCGCTACGATACGATCAACGTATATAGAAATCCGTCGAAGTCATTGCGCGCGGACCAACCCACCCTGACACCTTTGACGAAAACGGAGGCGCCGATTCGCCGTTTGGGTATTTATGCGCAGGATTTGATCCACATCAATGAGCAGTGGAAGGTTTTGGCAGGACTTCGGTATTCGTACCAACAAACTTTAAGTGACGTTTATAATTATACGACAAATAAAACAGCGTCGACATCCAATTTTGATGGAGCTTTTTCACCTCGTTTGGGAATCGTCTACAAGCCTAGCCTAAACCATGCTATTTTTGCGAGTTACTCGAATTCCTTTGCCTTGAACACGGGGGTTGATATCAACAACCAGGCATTGCCGCCCTCGTTAATTGATCAATACGAGGTAGGGGTGAAGAATGACCTGTGGGATGGCCTAGTTTCTGTGAATGTTACGGCCTATCGAATTTTGAATAATAATTTGGCCCAAAATGCTTTGCTCAATGCGACGACTTATTCTTATGTCAAAGAAATGGCCGGATCTGTGCAGAGTGAGGGATTGGAGCTTGACTTGATGTCGAAACCCATCAAGGGCTTTACAATTTCAGGAGGATACAGTTTCAACGAAACGAAATACGTCAAAAGTAATACCTACATCGAAGGAAGTTTATTGAAATATAACCCGCGTCACACGGCCAATGCAGGGGTTCAATATCGATATAATGGATTCCAACTAGGTTTAACGACCGTGTACATCGGTGAGCGCTTTGCGGGTCGGTCGACGCGCGTATTGGTTGCCAATGACGCTTATCGCCTCATCGAATTACCCGGGTATTTACAAGCTGATTTCACTGCCGGATATAGTTATAAAAAAATGTCTTTGCGGGTTCGCGTGGCAAATGTCGGTGACGTCATGAGTTACAATGTGCATGATGACAATTCGGTGAATCCGATTGCACCACGGAACTATAGCTTAACATTGAGCTATGGCTGGTAATTCCACCTTAACCTTTGGCAATCCTCCTCAGGTTTGCCAAAGGTAGTTGTTGCAAGCATCAATGTTGGATATGAAACTGATTAATAAATTCAGTTTGTTGGTAATCAGCTTTTAATGCTAATTTCTTTCCTATTTCCCTACTACCTTTGGCAAACCTGATGAGGATTGCCAAAGGTTAAGTGGGTGGGGATTATTTCGCAATACTTCCCCAGGCTAAATGCCTGAATTTCTCGTTGAAGCGCGTGGGTTCTGGTGCAATTTGTAAAAAGACCATGCCGATCATATCTTCCTTGCGGTCAATCCAATATTGCGTTCCAAAATAACCTTTCCAAAAATAGGTTCCCGCAGAGACTGTCTCAAATTTTGCTTGCTCTTCGGGATACACATAAACCGTGACGCCTGCTTTAAATTGGGAGCGGCCTGTTACACCTTTCGCTACGCCATCATTTGTAGCCACGTCGAATAAAGGCTTTTCAACCATCTCAACCGTTTTCTTACTCAAGATGCGTGCACCGTCAAGTTCACCGTAATTCAATAACATTTGGAAAAAACGGGCATAATCATCCACATTGCTGATTACATCGGTTCCTCCCATCGCCAAGGTCGTGTTCGTGTTTTTGTAATAGTCCATCGACATGTCGGCCGAAAAGCCCAATAATTTCTTGCCTACTTCATCCGTATAAACACTTTTCTTTCCGGCTTTATCCTGTGTATATACTTGCGACATGTTTTTCCATTCGTTTGGCGTAACGCCTACGAACGTTCTTGTCATTTTCAAGGGAGTAAAGATTTCTTGTCGCAAAAAATCAGCGTAGTTCCGGCCATCCAATACTTCGATGACCCGACCCAACACTTCAAGGTTCATGCCGTAGGTCCAGCTTTCGCCAGGTTCATGGACGAGGGGTAATTTGGCCGTACTTTGAATGATGGCGGCCAAAGTTAACTTCGTATCTCCTTTAGGAAAGGCAATGGTTACGCCCGCATTCAAATAACCTTCGCGACCTAGGCTAGAAAATGGGGGATAGGCAATTCCCGAAGTATGTGTAAAAATGTGCTTCATCAAGATTTTATTCTTTGCAGGTCGCGTGATGAATGCATGTTTCAAGGTATCATAGCCGACCAAAATTTGCATGTTGGCGAATTCTGGTAAAATTGTTTCCAAAGGCGTATCCATCGTGAACAATCCTCTTTCGAATAATTTTAGGCCGGCAATCCCTGTAATAATTTTGGTCATACTGGCCATCCGAAAAAGGTGGTCGGTGCGCATTGCTTCGCCCGTCTCCAGATTCGCTTTGCCAAAGGCCTTTTTGTAAGCAACTTTCCCGTGGCGGACAATCATGCCAATGGATCCCGGGATGTGCTGGTTTTCGGATTCTTTTGCCATGAAGGCATCTACGCGGGCAAGACCTTCTTTCGAAAATCCTAGTTGGGCCGGGTCTCCCACAGGTAAGTTTTGTGCAAAGCTACCAAAGGAAATGAGCGCAACGACGAGGTAAATAATGTGTTTCATCGGATGGAGTAATTATGGTTAATCAAGATACTGATTTTATAAAAAAAGGAGGACATGGAGTCCTCCTTTTCAACTACCTTTGGCAAACCTGTTGAGGATTGCCAAAGGTTAAGTGGGGAATTATTTTTTAGTTTTTTCTCTTGAAAATTGAACGATCGAATCGATCTTTCCTGCTAAGTTGAAACCGAAAAGTTCCACAAGGTTTTTGTCCCAAACTGTACCGTCTTTTAACACACGTTTCTCATTCGAGAATACGATAATGCCTGATTCAGGATCCGTGTCTTTCACTTTGAATGGAAGGATCATGCCTGGTTTCCAATCCAACGACTTGTATTCTGCGAACATCGCAGGAAGCATTTCTTTTGTCAACTTAGTTTTTGTGCCATCCATTGACTCAATGATTACTTCATCCGCAATAATGCTAGCGAAAGCTTTCGCGTCCATCGTATTCCATGCCTTAGCTAAATTCTCGATTGCTTCGATTTCACCACGGTTTGTGAATTGTAATGCCAAACCTTTGGGATCTGCACCAGGTTTGTTTGAAAGTAGTTTTCCTCCATAAGTTTTACCATATTCAGCATTTGCAGGGATTGAATAGTATTGTTGGAAATTTGCCAATTTCCCTGCTTTGTCCACGAAGAATAATTCGAACAAATCCAAGTTTTGTTTGGCTCCGTTTTTGTAAATACGCTCTTCTGTCGATTGAAGTAATACGACTTCATTAGCCTGGCCGTCAACTTTTAAAGGCACGATTGCCATAGGTTTGTTGACTACCGCTTTGTATTCCTTTTGAGGGTCTTGTGCTTGAGATTTGTATTTCGCGATCATTTCAGCAGACCAAAATTTCGAGTACTCCTCGGTAACATTTGAGTTATATGCTTTTACTGCATCCAATACGATGTTTGTGCTTTTTTCTGATCCGAATTGGAATTGCTTGCCTTCACTATTGCCAACAAAAACTTTACCAGCTTGTTGTGCATTGACCGCGAATGTAGCCGCAACAAAGGCGCCTAATAGAATGATTTTTTTCATGTGTTTTTTGATTTTTTATTTGAAAAGCAAGAACGAAAGTTTGATTCTCGAATCGAATAAAGCATGCATGCACTTTGTCCCCTTTTGCATTTTTAGGAACAGATTAAAAACTGTAGGGTCTTGTCTTGCGAAGTCCATTTTGTCCCCTTTTGTATTTTTGGGAACAGATTATGTTGGAGATTGGGTTTGTCGTAGATGGGTAATGGCTACTTTTGATTAATAACCAAAAATCAACATGAAAAAAATCTTAATGCTTTTAATGACGGCAGGAACATTGTTTTCTTGCACGACACAAAGTGAACAAAATGAAAAATTAGCCGCTGAAAACATTGCGTTTTATTCGCGCGTTTGGGAAGTCGCGATTAACGAAGGGCGTACCAATATTTTGGATAC
>JBDLUL010000094.1:0-3591 GCA_039805345.1 Bacteroidota bacterium
TATGCAAAGCGCACTCGCGCAATTTATTCGAAGCATTCAATCTTTTGATTCGAAATATGACGCGGGTCGTGCACAAGTTCAAAATGATCAGGCCTCTTTTCCTAATTTTACGGCCCTGGAAAATCAAGGGAAAGTGCTGTTTTTAACGCCGCCGGTATTTAATGCCAATAGTGAGCGTGTAGGGGGTGGCTTCGGATGTCAAGGATGCCATCAAGCGCCGGAATTTGATATTGACCCTAACAGTCGGAACAATGGAATCATCGGAGTGATTGGTAGTACGGACTTGGATGTGGGGGTAACGCGTGCTCCTTCCTTACGGGATGTTGTGAACGAACAAGGGAATGTGAATGGGCCACTGATGCATACGGGGGCTGTCCGTGGATTGAATAATATGCTGGGGCACTACAATGACATCAATGCCCCTGCACGAAATACGAATTTAGATCCACGTTTGAGGCCCAACAATATAGGTCAAAAGCTACAGATGACCCCCAATGAAATTACTGCGGTCGTCCAATTTCTACGGACCTTGTCTGGAAAGAATGTGTATGTAGATAAAAAATGGTCGGACCCCTTTGTGAAATAAGGGATTAAGGCTTGTGCATTTTGTTAAATCCAGCAAGCATTTCTGCCGCGAGCTTTTCAACGCTGAAAATTTGAGAATTCCGTTGGGAAAATCCTTCGATAGCCGCTTGTTGCTTCGGGAAATCGACTAAAAATTGTTGAATTTTAGTGATGTTTTCGGGGCTTGTTATATCCGAGAGTACGAGTCCATTTTTACCATCGATGATCAGGTCGTTTGCGCAGCCACATGCCTCCGTACAAATCACGGGTTTATGTAATTCCTGCGCCTCGTTGGCCACCATCCCCCAGGTTTCTGCAGTTGAAACGAGCATTAAGGCCATGGCATGTTGATATAAATTGGCCAAATTTGCCCAAGCTACAGTCCCTAATAAATGCACATTTTCAATCGATTCTCGTTGTTTTTTTTGCGTCAACTCGTCGTATTGCGGCCCATTGCCTACGACCAAAAGGTCTATGGACAGCTGTTTCATCAGGTCGAAGAGCGCAGGTAAATTTTTCTCTGGAGACAAGCGTCCCACAAATAATAAATAAGGTTTTGCATGGGGGCTTTCCGGTTGTTTAGGTAGCGTAGCATGAAAAGCAACTTTGTCAAATGCGTTCAAGTAACTTAGAATTTGACGTTTGCCTACGCCCGACTGGAATAGAAATTTATTCGTATTGAGTCCATAGGAGAAAAAGCCATCACAAAGCTGAATTAAAAATCTTTTGTATATCGTCTTTAGGGAATTTGCCAGGGCGTTTCCGCGGGCAGATAAGTTTTCAATGGACTCGACCGTCATAATTGTTTTGATGCCAAGGCATTTAGACAACAGCAAAACAGGTAACGTTCCGGGCTCGCTATAACCCGTCAAATTGATGACATCGGGCCGAAAATCTAGGATAATTCGGATCCATTCCCACATTGTTTTCCAAGGAGATACTTGCTGTAATGGAATGCGGTTTAATAATCGAACAGGAAATTGGTAGGCATAATTTGCTACGTCAAAATCGACTAAATCCTCACGCCCCTTTTCGGTTATAGCCGTTTGGACAACCAATACTTCATCTTCGGGCGCGCATGTCTGAGCGATTTTTTCGAAAACCACCGACTTGTATTGAGACCACAATAAGTTATGTAAGATTAATATCCGCATGTTGGCATGAGTCGTTTGCAAAGCTACGGGCTTTTTGGCTAAATTCGTGCAAATTTCCAAAATCATGGGGCAATGTATATTGAAATCGGAAGCGCAAACAATGGCGTGGTATAAAGAACAAATAGCTCAAATGGATTCGGTGATTCTGGAGCTCAAATTAAGCCAACCCGCACTGCGTGCATTGGTGAATTTAAAGGTCAATTGTGTGAATGATTTGAAGAAACTTGACAATCAAACATTGCTGAATAGTCACGGAATCGGGCCAAGGGCATACAGAAAGTTGGAAACACTCCGCTAATCTTGTATTATTGTATCAAATCGTGACAATATAAACCTATTACACATGAAAAAAATGTTATTGACCATGGGCTTTGGCCTATTGTGTTCTTGGGCTTCTGCTCAATCCATTAATTTATTTCCTGTCCAAACGACCATCCAACATGGCGTTATTGAAGGAAATTATGATACCAAAACAGGTGTTCAAAAGTATTTTGGTGTTCCATTTGCGAAACCACCGGTAGGGGAATTGCGCTGGAAAGCACCTCAACCCTTAGCTCCTTGGAAGGGTGTGAAGGAAACCAAGAAATTCGGTCCACGTCCGATGCAGGGAATCGTATTCGGTGATATGATGTCACGTTCAGAAGGCTTAAGCGAGGATTGTCTTTATTTAAATGTTTGGTCACCAGCGAAAAAGAACACCAAAAACCTTCCTGTATTAGTTTATTTCTACGGTGGGGGAAACGTTGCTGGGGATGGTTCTGAGCCGCGTTATGATGGCGAAAGTATGTCACGAAAAGGAGTAGTTGTTGTAACATGCAATTACCGTTTGAATATTTTCGGAAACATGGCACATTCGGAACTGAGCGCTGAGACAGCTTACAAAGGTTCAGGTAATTACGGATATTATGACCAATTGGCGGCTTTGCAATGGGTACAAAAGAACATTGCAGCTTTTGGAGGGGATCCCAATCACGTAACGATTGCGGGTGAATCAGCGGGTTCAGTTGCCGTAAGTTATCAAATGTCATCTCCACTTTCGAAGGGCTTAATTCATGGCGCAATCGGCGAGTCGGGTGGGGGAGTTAACCCAACCATGGCACCTGTTACCTTAGCAGAGGCGGAAAAAAATGGCGCTGAATTCATGCAAAAGTCGGGTGTTAAATCCATCAAAGAATTACGTAGTATGTCGACGAAAGACATTTTTGATTTATACCAAGACTCAAAACGATTTGGTTTTCCAGTCGTTTTAGATGGAAGTTTCTTGCCGAAGAAATTACCGGAAATCTATGCGGCGAAAGAACAACACCAAATCCCTTTATTAGTGGGTTGGAATTCAGCTGAGATTCCTGGGGGTGCTTTCATGCAAGGAAAACCCTACACCGTTGAAAACTACATCGAACGTGTGAAGAAAGAATATCCGAATGATGTAGATAAGGTATTGAGTTTATACCCGGCACACTCAGAAAAAGAAGTGGAATTGTCCGCGACGGCTTTAGCTGCGGATCGCTTTATCGCCTATGCGACATGGAAGTGGTTTGACTTACATCGTAACAACAGCAGCCAGCCGGTTTACCGTTATTTGTATAGCAAATTGCGTCCTCCTTTGGTCGATCAAAATTCAGTTTCGGCATTAGCCGGTGGAACGGTTCGTCGGGAAGGGCCTGCGCAAACACCTCCGCCAGCCGTAGGTGCGCCGCATGCATGTGAGATTGAATATGCGATGGGTAACTTACATTTGGTGAAGGAATATACATGGACGGCTGATGACTTTAAAGTGTCAGATACGATGTTGAACTATTTCACCAACTTTGTCAAAACATTTAATCCGAATGGGGATAAATTGCCGGAGTGGCCTGCTGCCAAAGCTGGAGAT
>JBDLUL010000095.1:0-5971 GCA_039805345.1 Bacteroidota bacterium
CAAAACATTTATAAATTCCTTTGCTAGGCGAAATAGAAAACGAAGGCGTCTTCTCACCGTGAAATGGGCAGCAAGCCCAATAATTCGCACCTTTTTTCTTGACCGTAACATAATCCCCAATAACGTCTGCCACGGCAGCCGTTTGCTTTATTCGCTCGACGGTTTCGGGATCAATGCGCATATTACAATAATAAACCGGCTAATGTTGCAGATAAATAAGAAGCTAAGGTTCCTGCGATTAATGCTTTGAAGCCTAATTTTGCCAAATCAGAACGTCGAGATGGCGCTAATTCACCAATACCACCAATTTGGATAGCAACAGAAGAGAAATTCGCAAAACCACACAAAGCAAAACTCGTTATTGCAATGGTTTTAGGATCCAAAGTTGCTTTCAATTTCACCATATCCAAATAAGCAACAAACTCATTCACGACCATTTTCTTACCCATTAAGGCCCCAGCTACTTCCACATCTTGGGCAGGAACGCCCATCGCGAATGCAAATACAGAGAAAACCTTACCTAAAATCAAGTTCATGGATAGCGTAGGCATATTAATCCAAGTACCAATATGTCCTAATCCTAAATCCACCAAAGCAATTAAGGCAATAAATCCGATCAACATGGCAATCACGTTCATTCCCACTTTCAATCCTTCGCTTGCACCTGCAGCAATCGCATCAACTAAATTCGCATGGGTTTTTGTGATATCCATTTTGACCATTCCTTGCGTCTCCGACTTCTCAGTCTCGGGGAACATGATTTTGGAAATAACCAATGCACCTGGAGCGGCCATTAAGCTGGCCGCTAATAAATAGGCAGCCGGTACACCTAAAGAAATATAGACTGCCATAACCCCACCCGCAATACATGCGAAGGATCCAGTCATAGATGCCATCAGTTCTGAATTGGTCATGTTTTTCAAATATGGCTTAATCATGATTTGAGCCTCTACTTGGCCGACAAATGTCGATGCAACATTGGATAAAGCCTCTGCTCCGCTTACACCCATCAACCAGTGTACACCTTTTCCCATCGTCGAAACAACGCGTTGAAGCACACCCAAGTGGTAAAACATATTCACTAAAACCGCCACAAAAATGATCGTAGGAACTACTTTGAAAAAGAAGATATAATCATTTCCCGCACCGAATGCTTGAGACATTAATTTACGATCAACCAAAGAACCAAAGACAAATTGGGCACCTTTATCTGCCTGCCCCAACAACGTATTAATCGAATCACCTAACCATTGGAAAGTGGCCTGGCCTACTTCCGTCTTTAAGATAAAAACGGCTAATCCGACCTGCAATAATAAGCCTACTCCTACAGTACGGTAATTAATTGCCTTGCGGTTATTTGACATTAAAAAAGAAACGCCTAATATCAAGACAATCCCTAGTAAGCCTGTAAATCTTTCCATTCGTTTGTTGTTGGTGTAATTAATTTTCTGTTTGCGTCAAATTGACGGTATATTTTTCAAAGGTAAGCGCTTCTATTAAATCTTCCTCGGTTATTTGATAAAATGCTTGATGAATATTAAAAGGCTCACTACTTTCTACTTTCCAATAATTTCCATCTTCCTGCATTTCGTAAGAATTAACCGTATCGCGCAAATTCCAATCTAAAATGGTGATAGCCATGTTCTTAGCTCTTGGATTAACCATTTCAAATAAGGACTCGATTCGACGATCAAAGCTTCGAACCATCACATCCGCAGATCCACCATAAACTTTCGGTTCTCCTCCGCGATGGAAATAATACAAACGTGTATGTTCGAGGTAATTCCCTACGATCGATTTAATATAAATATTATCTGACAATCCAGCCCGCTGTGGTCGAATACAACAGATACCCCGAATAATTAACAAAACAGGAACGCCAGCTTTAGAAGCTTTATACAAAGCCTCCATGGTATCTAAATCTTGTAAGGAATTGATTTTCCAACAAATCCCCGCCGGAATTCCTTGTTGGTGATTTTCTATTTCCTCCTCAATCATCTCAATCAATCGGTTCCGCATATCACGCGGAGCAGTTATTAAATGCTCATAATGCGTTGGCATAGAATGCCCCGTAATTACATTGAAAAACTCGGAAATATCTTGGGTAATACGGGAATCCGTTGTCAGTAGACCTAAATCCGTGTAGAGTTTTGCCGTATCTTCATTGTAGTTACCGGAGGACAAATGCGCATAACTCATCACATGGGAGCCTTCATTTCGAATGACCTGAAGTAATTTGGTATGCGTTTTTAATCCTGGAATCCCATAAATCACAAAACATCCCGCCTTCTGTAAACGTGTTGCCTCACGAATGTTATTCTCTTCGTCAAAACGAGCTTTTACTTCGAATAATACGGAAACGTGTTTTCCATTTTCTGCAGCACGCAATAATGCACTCGCAATGCGTGAATTTTTTGAAATGCGGTACAGGGTAATTTTGATGGCTAACACCTGAGAATCTTCGGCAGCTTGTTCCAACAATTGAATAACCGGCTCAAAATTATTGTAAGGATGATGCAAGAGGATATCTCCACGCTTCATCGTTTCAAAAATATCACTAATTTTCACCGACTTAAGTCCTAAAGGAGGAACAACAGCAGGATTAGGAACTAATTTGGTTTTAAATTCAGGGTGTTTTAAAATTTGCCAAAATGCCGTAAAATCCAAAATGGATTTCTTGATAAAGATATCTGATTTCTCAAGTGTCCAGCGCTTTAACATTTCACTTAAGAGGAAGTCGGAATGATTCTCTTCCACCTCCACACGCGTCACACGGCCTAAACGACGGTCTTTAATTTTCTTCTTGATCTCATCAACGAAATCCGTTTCCGTATCCTCATGTTCAACCACATCAAAATCACCATTACGAGTAATCCGGAATAGGGTTGTGGATTCGATCTCAACATTCCGATAGAGAACCTGAAGGTAATGTTGAATGATCTGTTCGATAGGCAAGAATAAAACCTTATCATCTCGTTCGATCACATACAAACGTGTCAAATTCAAAGGTATCTGAACAAACGAAATCTTACGATCTTTTTCGTACTTCCCTTTGGCATTTTTCTTGTCGGCAAAACCAACCGTAACCACCCCAAAAATTAAGGTTTTAGCTAATAAACTTGGAAATGTATGCGTATGATCAAAGACCATGGGAGTCAACATCGGATAAATCGTCCGATGAAAATACGCCTCCGCATCCGCTAATTCTTCTGATGACAAATCATCCAAATTAGCCAGCATCAATCCATTTTCAGGGAATAATGGTAAAATCTCTTCAACAAATAAGCGATGTTTTTCTTGACTAAATTCTTGTGCTGAAGAAATTAACGTTTGCTTAAAAGGCACTTCGCGCAAACCTGAATAATCAGTACGCTCCTTTCCGAAATCAATGTAGTTGTATAAAGAACCAATCCGAATCGTAAAAAACTCATCAAGATTCGAAGCTGTGATAGCTAAAAATTTCAAACGATCAAATAGACTTTTTTCTGCGTCACGCGCTTGATCCAACACGCGCTCATCAAACTTCAACCACGATAAATCACGTGAAATAAAACGTGCTTTATTGATCGTATCCTGCGCCTTTTGCATAGACTTCTCTACCTTGCGTTTCGCCTCGCGAGGTGCCATTAAATTGATCTTCCAATTCTTTGGCTGTAGGAACGACAAAAGATTCCCCTGAGAGGAATCTTCCGTGTCGTGAATAATTTGATCTAATTTTGAATCACTCATGTTTAGGCTTCTGGAATTTGGTTTTTAATTGCTTCGTAATCAGAACCTAGACGCCCCATTTCGGTGGCCAAGAATTTCTGAAGCTCCAAATTAAATATTCGTTTTTCTTCGTCTGTTAAGGAATCATAAAGATCTTTCAATTCTTGATTGATCTGCTGCTTTTCCTCCGCAGTACTTGCGTGTATCCCACGCAAATGAAAGGCTTTAAAATCAACCCCCATCGAACTAAACGTCTACCTTCGCGTATTTCGCGTTCTTCTCAATGAAATCACGACGTGGTGCAACCTCGTCACCCATCAACATCGAGAATAATAAATCTGCTTCAATCGCCGAATCAACCGTTACCTGCTTCAATGTACGCGATTCTGGATTCATGGTCGTTTCCCACAATTGCTCCGCGTTCATCTCTCCAAGACCCTTATAACGCTGCACGCCTACACTTTCTTCTTTCCCTCCTCCTGCTAATTCTTGAATCGCTAAGGTACGTTGGTCTTCCGTCCACACGTATCGAACTTGTTGGCCTTTCTTCACTTGATACAATGGCGGCTGAGCGATGTAAATACATCCACGATCTACCAACTCACGCATGTAACGGAAGAAGAATGTTAAAATCAATGTACGAATGTGACTACCGTCAACGTCCGCATCGGTCATGATAATTACCTTGTGGTATCGCAATTTATCCATGTTCAAGGCACGCTCGTCTCCATCTTTTCCAAAGGATACGCCCAATGCCGTAATCATGTTTTTAATCTCTTCGTTTTCGTAGATACGATATTCTTGCGCTTTTTCTACGTTCAAAATTTTACCACGTAAGGGTAAAATCGCTTGGAATGCCCGGTTACGACCTTGCTTAGCCGTTCCACCTGCAGAGTCCCCTTCGACTAAGTAAATCTCACATGTTTCTGGATCTGAATCCGAGCAATCAGCTAGTTTACCTGGCAATGAGTTAGAACCCAAAATCGTTTTACGCTGAACCATTTCACGCGCCTTACGAGCGGCATGACGTGCCTGTGCAGCTAAAATTACTTTCGCAACGATTTGACGTGCTTCCTTTGGATGCTCCTCTAACCAAGACTCCAACATATCCGACATCGCTGCCGATACCGCACCGGAAACCTCACCATTACCTAATTTGGTTTTCGTTTGTCCCTCGAATTGAGGCTCTGCTACTTTCACCGAAATAACAGCCGTCAAACCCTCACGGAAGTCATCTCCCGCGATATCAATTTTCAATTTCTCTAATGCACCCGATTTATCTGCATAGTTTTTCAAGGTACGTGTCAACGCACCACGGAAACCGGCTACGTGTGTTCCTCCTTCAATCGTGTTAATGTTATTCACATACGAAACTACGTTCTCCGTATACGAGGTATTGTAAACCATCGCAACTTGAACAGGAACTCCGTTTTTATCGCCTTCCATGTAGATGGGCTCGGACAACAATGGCTCACGTGTAGAATCCAAGAACATCACGAATTCACGAAGCCCCCCTTCCGAGAAGAATTCTTCCGTTTTCGCAACACCTTCTTCATCCAATTCACGCATATCTGTCAACTGAATACGAATTCCCGCATTCAAGAAAGATAATTCACGTAAACGACCTGCTACCGTTTCGTATTTATATTCCGTAACCGTAAAGATTGTCTCATCGGGCTTAAACAAGACCGATGTACCTGTACGATCCGTTGTCCCTACCTCTTTAACAGGGTACTGCGGAACACCAATTTTATATTCTTGTTGGTAAATTTTACCATCACGGCTGTAAACCGTTACTTTCAAATCCGTCGACAAGGCATTCACACAAGAAACCCCCACCCCGTGAAGACCCCCAGAAACTTTGTATGTGTCTTTGTCAAATTTACCACCGGCGTGAAGAACCGTCATAACAACTTCCAAAGCAGAACGCTTCTCTTTCGTGTGCATGCCCGTAGGAATACCCCGACCGTTATCTTCAACTAAAATGGAATTATCTGTATTGATTGTCACCTTGATCATGTCGCAATGACCCGCCAACGCCTCATCTATGGAGTTATCGACAACCTCCCAAATCAAGTGATGAAGCCCTTTAAAGCCTGTATCACCGATGTACATGGAAGGACGTTTACGAACCGCCTCTAAACCCTCTAATACTTGAATATTATCTGCACCATAATTTGCCCGATCTTGAGCTGATGTATCTTGTGCTTCTGACATAATGTAATTTAATGTGTGTTAAAACGAGCTTATTAATCGCCCGAAA
>JBDLUL010000096.1:0-4267 GCA_039805345.1 Bacteroidota bacterium
TCGAAATGCCGTTTTTCTTCCAGAATTTTCTCCGATTTCCCTGAGGCGAGATCATAGATGTACAAAGAGCTGATGACTTTTTTGCCCGCGGGGACTTGCGCCGAAAGCGAGCTGGCAAAGAGTGCCAGGGCGAGTATTTTTTTCATATTAGGTTTATAATTAAACAAGTTTAATCATAAACTGATTAATAACCTATCCTGATTAGTCCACCCCCCTTAACCTTTGGCAATCCTCCTCAGGTTTGCCAAAGGTAGTGTTTTGGAATTAGCATTAATCGACGAAAACTGATAATCTAAATCAGTTTATTGGAAAGAAAATACAAACGGAAAGACAAAGCTAACAATGGCCGCCCAAAGCGCATAATAAGGCAAAAACCGCGTCATACTCGCCTCCACATCTAGCAGGGTTTTTTGACCTTTCCATAAACCCATTAATTGATGGGTGACCAAAATTAAATTCAACAAGATCAGGATATTACCCCCCAAAACAACAAGCCTGTTGGGCGTTACACCTAATTCAAAAAGACGAAACGCAATGGCGGAAAGGGCAATGCCGTTGTTGATTATCGCTAAGAAAGCTAACACAACCAAAGAAACACGCTGGAAATGTGATGCCGTTTCCTTGGTTGCCTCACTCACAGAAAAAAGTAATAATGCCATCACTCCAATCAAGATGCCATTGAAAACCAAAAGAAATTCCCGGTCATTGTAAGGGTCCTTGCCGGTAAAAATAAATGTTCCCAAGAATAGCAACAACATTACCGTTACCAATGGGGTAAATAGCTGGGCAATCACAGGCGAAATTTTACTAACGAGCATCGGGTTTTGATGGACGAATACTGTCGCCAACAAGGGCACCGAAGGCAAGGCAGAAAGAACCCAATAACGGAAATAAAAATCTTCAATCTTGATATCAATCAAATTGAAAAGATTAAGGGTTAATGCCGTGAATAGCCCCCCTGCTAATAAAATCACGGCACTCATCACCAACAAGTCTCCATGAAATCGCAAGAAATCAATGCGTTTTTCAGTCTTAGAAAACTGAGCACCACTGTAGATATATCCCACCAGCAGCCACATCAAAATTGGCAAATGAATGCAACTTAAAATCAAAGTGTCACTCGTCGAATTATTAGGCAAATAATTGATAAATAATACGGAGAGCACCAAAATGCCAAAAGGAACCATCAGGTCTTTCCACGCTAATCCCTGTTTATACGCGAAAAATGCCGCTAATCCGGGCATCGCGATAAAGGCCATATTCCGCGGATAATAGAAATCGTGTGAAATGGAAATCAGATCCGGCAGCTGCATCAATAATCCGACGAAAAGCGCCACAATTCCTACAAATATCCAATCCTTCGAAACGCCCCACGCAATTTCTGTAGGTTCGTTCTTTAAACGCTCTAACCAAATTTGAGCACTGACTTCTGACCGGATTTCCGGATAAATTTCATGAAATGCCCGCGTAAATGCGGCAGGATTTGACCGATATAAATTTTCCAAAACTGCAGGCTTACCTACATTTTCTTTGATGCGATTTGTCATGTTAGGATTGCATTTGTTTGATGAGTTTTTCAAGGCCAACCAAATGTTCTGCGAAAGCTCGCTTTCCCAAATCAGTTGCCGCGTATTGTGTGTTCGGTTTCCGACCAATAAACTGTTTCCGGACTTCGACATAGCCCAATTTTTCCAAGGCCTGCATATGGCTCGCCAAATTGCCATCACTCAGCTGGAGCGTTTCTTTCAAGCTCCCAAAGTCCAGTTCTTCTTGCACAACCAGCAAGGACATCATGCCCAGTCGAACCCGACTCTCAAATGCCTTATTTAGTTCCTCGATGAAATTAGGCACGTTCGTATCGAATATAAATGATGAAACCATACACGATATGAACTAAGCCAAAACCCATTGTCCAAATCAATAGGCCGTATTCCAAGCATGCGGTGGCCAAAAGACCCAATAAAATAAAGAGAAAGCCGACCGTTTGAACAGCGCGCAAGGTATACTTACTCGAATTAAGCAAGCCCATCCCATAAAATAAAAGGGTAACCGGAGCAAGCAAAGACACCAATCCCAATCGGAGTAAAAGCAATGAAAAAAAACCACCTACCAAAACCGGAATCGCCAAACTGAAAAAAAGTCGCTTGGCCGCATGATCCCATATAGGTCTACCCACATTGCGTGCTTTACGCACGGCCATGAAAATCCCGATACTCACACAGGCTCCGACCAACAAACCGAAAAGGCTTATGACCCATACCTGATCTTGCGAATGCCAAATACGTTCCAATGCTTCGGAGTCTAGCAGCGAAATGCCCGTTAGCAGATACGTAACATATATACATATCAGGGATAAGAATCCTGCCAAAATCCCCGATAAACCACTAATCGATTTAAATTGGGAGGCTTGATCCATCAGGTCGCGCATCTCTTGAATGGCGGCCAATTGTTCTTCGTGATTTTTCATATTAAAAAGTACTTTGCACTACAAAGTTAATATGAAATTTTCAACAATCAAACACTAGATCAAGTGAGGTTTGACAAGTTCTGCTATTTCGGTTTGTAAACGCCGGATGATATTCCATTTGGCATAAGGACGGTAATAACAAATACTTACTTCTCGCTTGAGCGACCCGTCATAAATTTCCAATAAATGTTGCTTCCGCCCTTCACTTAGCTGTTTCACATACAGAGAAGGCAACAAAGTCATTCCCTGAAAGGTATCTACAATATTCAAAAGCGTATCAAAGGTGTTTGACTCCACAGAGAGGTTTGATGGCAATGATTTAAGCTTTTTCAAGTCACATAATTGAATGATTTGATCGCGCAGACAATGTCCATCTTGCAGTAAGAATATCCGTTGGTTACTCAATGCAGCATGGCTTATCCGCGTCTCACCGCTAGGCAGATAGCCGTAAAGCCGCAAATCCTCCACATACAAAATCTCCGTCTCCAAATCCGTCGCTGAAATTGGGGTACTCAAAATACCTACATCCAATTTACCCTCGCGCAAATCTTTCACCAATTGGTTCGTCGTCACCTCATGAATCTCCAAATGCAAGTGCGGGTACTTTTCCACCAAAGGCCGCATGATCAAAGGCAAGACCGAACTCGCAATCGTAGGAATGATGCCTATTTTAACCTTTCCCTCAATTTTCTGATGAATTCCCTTCGAAGAGGATAACAATGCATTGGCATGCGCCACAACTTGTTGGGCCTGTACCAAAATTTCCCTCCCATTTTCTGTTGTCGCAATCGGATTCGCCTTCCTGTCAAAAATCACGATATCCAACTGCTCCTCGAGCTTTTTCACCATCGCACTCAAAGTCGCTTGCGTAACATGACAATAATCAGCTGCTTTGGAGAAGCTTTTAAATTGGTCAACTGCCAATATGTACTCTAATTGCTGTATATTCACTGATATAGATTTTATCTATGCCAAATATAGAAAATTTCAGTTTTCTCTATAAACATTTTGCCACTAAATTGGCACCACTAAAAATCAAGAATCATGAAAAAACTACTCTTCATCAGTGCAATTGCGGCCTCATTTGCTGCTCAAGCACAGGATTATTCAGCTAAGCCGGCAGCGGCAGCGGCTAATCCGCATGCAGCGGCGGGCGCAAATCCACACGCAGCGAGTCCACATGGCGCTAACCCACATGCAGCCGCAGGTGTCAATCCACACGCAGGCATCAACCCGCATACGGGCATGAAGGCCTCGACAACGACGAACAAGGATTGGTGGCCAAGCCAATTGAACGTAGGGATGCTACGTCAAAACTCCGAGAAGTCAAACCCGATGGGACCTGACTTCAACTACATCAAAGCATTTAAGAGCCTTGACTATTTCGCGTTGAAAAAAGACATCGCAGCCGTATTAACCAAATCACAAGATTGGTGGCCAGCCGACTTTGGTAATTATGGCCCACTTTTCATTCGTATGGCATGGCATAGCGCAGGTACGTACCGTTCAGGTGATGGACGTGGTGGTGCGCGTGCAGGTCAGCAACGTTTTTCTCCCTTGAACTCATGGCCAGATAACACGAACCTGGATAAGGCGCGTCGTTTGTTATGGCCAATCAAGCAAAAGTATGGTGATAAAATTTCTTGGGCTGACTTAATGGTCTTAACAGGAAACGTATCCCTAGAGCAAATGGGCTTTAAGACTTTTGGTTTTGCGGGTGGACGTACGGACGTTTGGGAACCAGAAGAAAACGTATACTGGGGATCAGAGAAGAAATGGTTAGACGATAAAAACCGTTAC
>JBDLUL010000097.1:0-3331 GCA_039805345.1 Bacteroidota bacterium
TGTCAACCGCTGCTTTTTCAAAGGGCATTTTTATGTGAAGTGGACTTCCTGGGCTTACCGGGTTGGGGAAAACGCTTATGTTGGATGCAGAAGGTTCATTCCCTAAAATTAGTTCCATGAGTTCGCTCGCTTTGTTATAATTGGGTATGCCAAAGCCTCGGAGCATATCGGGCGCTTTGAATTGATTTCCTGATTTTAGGATCGCCTGTCTAATTTGTTGTGCCTTATGTCTCGGAAAGGTTTGGACAAGTCCTGCGGCTAAACCAGCAATTAAGGGGGCAGAAAAGGAGGTTCCATTGGATGTGCCTACCGTTCCATCAATGAAACCGACGGAAGTGGATGATCCCATAGCGACCACATCAGGTTTCACCCGTCCATCAAAACTGGGTCCAGTAGAGCTGAAGGCGGATAAAGTTCCTAGTGCATTCACGGAACCCACGGTTAAAATGGAATCTGCATCAGCCGGTGCTGTGATAAATTTCCAATTATTGGCTCCTTCATTTCCTGCGCTGATGATGCAAATGATGCCTTTGCTGGCTGCCCAAGCAGCGGCTTTGGAAACAAGTGTGGATTTGCCATTCAAGTCTTGGTACGTATGATTATGTTGTGGATTGTCAAAAGTCGAATAGCCTAAAGAGGAGGAAAGTATATCTGTCCCCAAACTATCTGCCCATTCTGCTCCACGCAACCAATTCGCTTCTTCTACGATTAATTCATGGTAGCTTTCCTCGGTTTGGGCGAGGGCAAAAGAGGCCTTGAATGCAGTCCCAATAAGTTTTCCTGATTCGTAACCGGCGATAGTGGAAAGCACATTCGTGCCATGACCTCCTGCGTTATATACGGAGGAAATCGAAGGGTCGGTGCTTAGGGTGGCGATGACGCGTTTGTCAGTATAAAGGTTTTGTAGGTAGGGGACCGTATTCGCATTTTTATACCCATCATCTAACAAAGTAATGAGCGTGCCTGCGCCCGTTACGCCCTTAGCGTGCATCTGATCGATGCCTAATTGAGTGATTTGGGTGATTGAATTGCCGTAATCTGGACTCGCATTCGTCGATAAGGTGCCCGATTGAATCTGATTTGCTTGGCTAGAATCTGCCGGAAAATTCCAGTAAAGTCCTTTGACTGAGTTTAAGGCCAAAGTTTTCTTGATTTCACTTGGTTTTTGGGCAATCAGTGCTCCATTGATCCATTTGAGCGGAAATAGGATGCGTGCCCCGGTAGCTCTCACTTGGTTTAAATAAGTTTCGCTGACAGGAAGGTCTTGTTGTGTGATGGCAATGACGTTTTTCGTTCGTCTTTCTAGACTTTTGGAACTTAAAAAAGCATCTGGTTTGTTTAAACTATACGTATTTGAGGCCTTGTCCTTAAACAAGATCAGGTAGCGGTAGGTTTGAGCATGTAGGCTAGTGCACATGCATATGATCAAGAAGATGGTAAACCGCTGAAACATACAGCAAATTAAGAATTTTAAACTAAATTTGGTTGATGAAAAAGATGGCCCAGTCCTTCATGTCCTTTTTTCTTGCTGCCTGGATATTATTCGGTAGCCTAGGTATCTCCTGGACGGAGGCAACTTGTGTTTACACAGGGGCAAAGAAATTCACGGTTTCAAAGGCAGAATCTTGTTGTAAGCCTACTTCTCAGGCGCAGCTTTCAAGAGCTAAATGTTGTTTTTTAGGTAAATACCAAGTCAAGTTTAATTTCGATTTAACAAAGGGAAATACGGCTCTTCAGTGGGTATTTACACCTGCCTCAACTGCCGTTTCTTATCAATCGGTCAAAATAGTTTATCAGGAAATTGATAATTTTAATTTATTCCAAGCAAATGCTCCTCCGCTTACGCGGCAAGTCAGGTTAGCACAATTACAGACGTATTTGATTTGATGATGTAGCAAAGCTATTTCCATCATTTAAATCATTCATACGATGTATAAATTACTTATTCTACTTAGTTTTTCGACGCTTTTGCGGGCACAAAAAGTCATGCCCAAAGACAGTATCGAGCGCGATACCGAATTAAAAGAATTCCGGGTTATTGCGAATCCAGGCCAGAAAGATGATAACGCCATTCTTGCCACCGAGGTCATGACTATCAAAACTTTAGGCAAAGCGGCTTGCTGCAATCTGTCTGAGAGTTTCGAAACCAACGCTTCCGTTTCTGTGAGTTATGCCGATGCGGTGACGGGTTCTAAGCAAATTCAATTATTGGGTTTAGCCGGAACATATGTCCAAACTAACGTTGAAAATGTCCCTTCGATTAGAGGGTTGAAATCTACCTACGGCTTAAATTATTTGCCAGGAACCTGGATTAAATCAATTGATTTAGCGAAAGGGACCATCTCTGTCGTCAATGGGTATGAATCGATGGCGGGGGCCATTAATGTAGAGCTGGCAAAGCCAGATACTTCTGAGGTCTATTATTTAAATACCTATACGAACTCTCAGGGGCGATTTGAGATAAATCAGCAAGGTGCTCATCGATTTAATTCTCGCTTATCTACGGGTGTTTTTGCGCATTATTCCCAGCAGGCTGGGCGTTTAGATGGGAATAAAGACGATTTCCTTGATCTGCCTTTGTTTCAGTTAGCGAACGTGTTAAATCGCTGGAAGTATGCCACCGATCGCTGGATGATTCAGTGGGGGGCGAATTACCTACTAGAGGATCGTTTAGGAGGCCAAAATGCGATTCAAAAAAACTCGGATCCTTTTCAACTTTATGGTTTTGGGAGCAAAACAGAACGGTTAGAGACATTCGCTAAAATCGCCCGTTTGTATCCAGAAAAGCCTTACCAGGGTTTAGCCCTTATTTTAAGTACGGCGAATCACGCGAACGACTCCTATTTTTCAATTAAAAAATACCAAGGTCGAGAGCAGAGCATTTATGGAAATTTGATTTTTCAATCAATTATCGATAATACGAATCATACCGTTAAGACGGGGGCGAGTTTTCTGCTTGATTCCTATCAGGAATCGTATATTGATTCTGCCTATGCTCGAACGGAGATTGTGCCTGGCATTTATGGAGAATATACGTGGACAATTCCGAATAAGTTGACTTTGGTATTAGGCCAAAGAGTCGACTTTCACAACCAATTAGGCACCCAATGGGTACCACGCTTACATGTGAAGTGGGATGTGGCAACCGATTGGATTCTTCGTTTATCCGCCGGGAAGGGGTGGAGACGGGTGAATCCTTTGGCAGAAAATATGGGCTTTTTAGTGAACAATCGTTCTTTACGTGTGCTGGGTAGCCTAAATCCATTGGAGTCCTCTTGGAATTATGGGATGACTTTGACGAAAAACATGACGATTGGATCGCGCAAGGCGA
>JBDLUL010000098.1:0-18276 GCA_039805345.1 Bacteroidota bacterium
GTTGGATTTCCGCGTGAATCTAAAATTTGTCTGGCGTGTACGTACTGTATTGCACTCATCTTTTTATTGTTATTGTGAATAAATGATTACGATGTAATTGCTTAAATTGCCTTGCAAAATAACGCAAAATTTGGATAATTTCCGTGGATTTTGTGTTTATTCATGATTTAATAACCTGACATCCCTTCAAAATGAAAAAATATTCCTTTGTTGTCCTGTTTTTGGCGCTATGTTCTAGTCCACTTTTTGCGCAAGTGCTTGAGGTTGAATCATTTTCGAGCAAAATTTCCGAGCTGCCACAGGCATTATTGCTAGATGTTCGTACGTCCGGTGAGTTTGGGGGTGGGCATTTGCCTAAAGCGACTAACATCGACTTTCGTTCAGAGGGCTTTGCCAAGGAAATCGATAAATTAGATAAAAGTAAACCCGTTTTGATTTACTGTCTTTCTGGGGGGCGTTCCGCACAAGCTGCTGAGCTCATGCGCGCCAAAGGATTTCAAGTGACTGAATTAAAAGGGGGATACTTGAAATGGACAACGAAGTTGATGCCACTAGAAGGGGTTCCTACCGTGAAGCATGATGCCGTGTGGAGTTTGGCAGATTTTGAAAAATTAGCCAAGGAAAACGATGCTGTCGTTGTGGATTTTTATGCTAAATGGTGTGCGCCATGCCTTAAAATGATGCCGATGGTCGATAAGTTGGCGGGAGCGTACACGGGAAAAGTAACGGTCATTAAAGTGGAGGCAGATGGGAACCAAGCGATCTTACAGGCAAGTGGGGTAGACGAAATCCCGAGTTTTCTGGTTTTTCGCAAAGGAAAATTAATCCAAAAAACATCGGGATTCCGAGAAGAGCCGAAACTCAAAGAACTATTTGATCAAGCTACTGGGACCATTCAGTAGGTTGGCGTTCCCAGCGGTGATTTCTTAATTCAGCCAATAATGCAGTAGGAAGTGTAGCTCCATCTGAGCAAGCGATATTGCTTTCCACGTGCTTGATTTTGCGCATGCCAGGAATGATGGTTCCTACATCTGGGTTAGCTAAAATAAATCGTAATGCCATTTCGGGCAAATTCATTCCTTCAGGCAATAAGGGTTTTAATGCATTCGCGTGATCGACACTCGAGATTAAATTTTCAGGGACAAAATACGTTGAACGCCAATCGTCCGCAGGAAAAGTCGTGTCGTAGCTCATCAACCCAGTTAGGCTTCCTTCGTCAAAAGGAACACGTGCAATAACGCCCACATCCAATTTCTTACATAATGGGAATAATTGATCTTCCGGATTTTGGTCGAAGATGTTATAGATAACTTGAACTGAAGATATCAAACCCGTTTCTAGTGTTTTTAGGCAGTTATTGGGTTCCCAACGATTCACAGAAATTCCCCAGTGCGCAACTTTGCCTTGGGCAGTTAATAGTTCCACAGCTTTTTGCCACTCTTCCGAATTGGCCCAAGCATCTTCCCAAACATGAAATTGTTGGAGATCAATTTGTTCTACACCCAAATTCTTTAAACTCTTTTCAGTGTATTCAATGATATGTTCTGCTGGAAAACATGCTTCTATCGTAAAATGTGATTTAGATGGCCACGTAAAATTTTTGGGTGGAATTTTCGTGGCTGCATATAGTTTTTTGTCCGGGTGCCGTTTAATTAACGCTCCTAATATTTGCTCACTCTTTCCTTCGGCATAGCCCCAAGCCGTATCAAAAAAATTGGCTCCCAAAGAAACGGCTTTTTCTAAAGATGCATTCACTTCTGCTATGTCAGAACCTGTCCACCCTGCGAGTCCCCACATACCATATCCCAGTTCACTAACTTGCCAGTTGGTCCGACCAAATCGTCTTGTTTTCATTTGTATGTTCATTTTTATGGCACAATAATATCGTTTTTTAATTTGTTTGCTATCTGCTTTGTGTTGTTTTATTTATGAGAGTCACATGCCCAATTGACCCTTATTGGCAATAAAATGTGTTTAAACATAAATCTTACATTTTTTGATTTACCTTTTAATAAGCGATTAAGACACTTAAAATAGCAATAACGCAAATAACTCAATTCTACTCAAATTTCAAGTTTGAGTAGTCTAATTTCGAATAAGCAAATTGCTGAATTTAACCTGTCTTTATGCTATTTGAAGAAAAGTTACATGTGTTACCTGCTTTTGTACTGGATGGTACCGAGGTGTTGCCGCTGGATATTTTACTCGTCCGAGGAGAAGGCAATTATTCGCATGTGATTCTTAAGGATGGTCGCAGATTTTTGTCATGTAGAACCTTGAAATATTTCGCAGATGTTCTTGAGCTAGGGGGATTTATTCGTCCATCCAAATCGGCCTTAATTAATCCTGCTGCGATCCAGCACATTGATTTCAAATCACAAAAAGCAATTCGTTTAATTAACGACGAAATCATTCCCATTTCAAGAAGAAAGGTACGCTCGATGCGGATCTTATTTCAAGGTGCTGAAGTTTAACCTTGTGGAATGAATTGTTTCCAGAATGTAGGATTGTAGCGTTCCCACGCATGGCATCCAAAGGGCAAATCGCCCAATAATTCATATGAAATTTTTGGATTTTGTTCGATTGCAAAGGATAATGCTTCCTTCCAAGGCGGCAGTCGGAGTAAAAAACGAAATGGTCGTACTCTTCGTTGCGCAAATGAAAACATCGCATCTTCATTGGCGAGCCATTCCTTGAAAAACAGTTGGTAGATTTTAATATACCTCAATAGGGGTTTTACCCGTCGCAAGGAAAGGCCGCCATTGAATAATACAGGACTGCAACTCGTTTGGCCAGCTAGATGATGTTTACGCAGTTTAGGAGCTCCGATATAATCATAGCCTTTGCTGCACCAGTCCAGCAAACGGTCTTCGAACACATAGGCATCTAACTGATAAATTAAGATGTAATCGAAGTTGGTAAATGCTTCGTAAAAAACCGGGCTTGTCAAGAGCTTATTATACGTTTTGGTGCTCTTAAAGTATTCGTCGTTGAATCGTATAGTATTTGGAGTAATACCATATGAACTTAAAAAGGAAATATTTAATGATTGAGGCGCAACAAAGAGGATTGGATGTTTTCCCAATACTTGGACACATTGTTTCAGAGAAACCACTTCTTGTGGGTTTAACGTTGTTTGATACAGGGGAATGATGATAGCTACCTTTTCCATCTTTATTCAAATAGATCACCCAGTAAAGGTCTCCACCATTTCCCGCCCTCTTCCAGGGCATAAGATCCTTTGAAAGCGTGTTTTACAACGGGAATGAAACGAAAAAGTCTGTTTGCAGGCAAATTCGCTCGCATGCGGTAAAATGCTTCACGGCGTAGTAAGGCCGCGGTTATTTCAGCGTTCACTTCTTTTTCTTCTTCGAAATGTTTCAAAAGGGCATGCGCGATATCTGCTTTTTTACGAAGTGTACATAGTTTTTCTTCGCGTGACCTCGTAAATCGTTGCAATAAGGATACGCGGGCTGGCTTACTTTTAAATCCTACTTGTTGATTCGAATGTTCGCGGTATTGTATTAAACAGGTATTGATAAAGCCAATCTGGTTGGCCATACTGAGGTTGAGGGCAATCCAACCGTCGTGTATAAGTTCTTTGGTGATGTGAGGGACTGCACCGATTTTTCTTAGTGCTCGTTTCTTGATGGCTAAAGCTGCTCCGGTTACAACATAACCTTTTAATAGTATTCGAAATGAACCTCCTTGTTGCCACAGACTTTGTACTTCTGGAGTGAATTCGATTTGTTCAAAAGAGGTTTTGCCCGTAGGAAAACCGGCTTGGTCAATCATCGTGGCGTTTGAGAAAACGGCTTCTTTATCCGGATTTTCAGCTAGGTAGTGGACGATTTGTTCAACTTTTTCTGGCATCCAAACGTCATCTTGATCGCACAGAAAAATTAGATCCCCCTGGCATAATGCCATACATTGTTCAAAATTTTTGCTACTTCCTAAATTGACAGGATTACGATGAACATGGACGGGGAATGCCACTTGATTACTAAATCGATTAATAATTGCAAGTGTTTCATCCGACGAGCCATCATCACAAACGACCAATTCATGAATTGGCCTTGTTTGTTGTTTGATGGATTCCAGTTGTTTCGAAAGGAACTCCGCACCATTAAATGTGCACAATGCGACGGATATTTTCTCCATAGTTTCCTACATTACATCGGAACGTAAACTAGTTTTTTGGTTTCGAAAAAATCTTCCTTGAAATACGACGTTAGGTCAGTCACTTTCGCTTTTTTACCTAATTCAGCAATTTCTTCCGTTAGTTCACCCCCTTTTAAGAGTAGTAAACCATTGCGTTGGGTGTGAAAATGGTTTGGGCTGATTTTATTTTTGACCCAGTAATAGAACGGGGTGAGGCGTGTTACGGCCCGACTAATTATAAATTCAAAATCTTGATCTACATCTTCTGCGCGCATGTGTTTTGCTTGGACGTTACTTAATCCAAGGGCCTCAGCGACTCCCTCAACAACCTTGATTTTCTTACCAATGCTATCCACGAGTAAAAATTGAGTTTCAGGGAATAGGATTGCTAATGGAATCCCAGGAAAGCCGCCTCCCGTTCCTACATCTAGGACTTCAGTACCGGGACGAAAAGGAAGAAATTTGGCGATGGCCAATGAATGTAACACGTGGTGCAACATCAAATTTTCGATATCCTTGCGTGAAACCACATTGATTTTTTCATTCCACTCTTTGTACAAGGGTAAAAGTTGGTCGAATTGTGCTTCTTGCTGTTCCGTTATTTCCGGGAAGTATTTTTTGATTAATGCTGCGTTCATTTCCATGTGATATCAAAGGTACGAATTTCCATTGAAGGTCCTTATCTCCTTTTGCGCCGCGCCTTCTTGGCTTCAGCTAATAATTTTTTTGCCTCAATATGTTGGGCCGATTTCTTCTCTGCCTTATCCAGGACTTCTTTGCAGAAGTCTACCGTCTTATCAAAATCATTTTCTTGAAACGAGATACGCGCAAGCCCTAGGACAGATGCCCAATAATAACCTGATTCAAATGCATCTGTTTGCTTGCTGAAATCCATGCATTGTTGGAAATATTGCTTCGCTTCCGGTCTGTTTTTATACACATACAATTGGTAGTAGCCCAAAATATAACTGGCATATCTGCCGGAGACCGCTTCGTATCCCACTTGATGCTGGGCGATTCGGTTCAAAATTTCTTTGGATTGTTCCATCGCCTCGTCCATGTGCCCTACTATAAATGCCGCACGGGCATGGTAGCGGTGGAAGAATGGATTATCGGGGTAGTTTTCGTGGGTGTACTTGGCTAAATCATAAGATTTATCTGTCATATTTTCCATGGCATAAATCTGCAAGAGAAAATAGCGCGCCTCTGTCCGGGTGTAGAATGCCTGGTAGCTGACCTTTTCTAGTTGGGCCACCCCTTGCATTTTATTCGCCTTAGGGAAAAGCCAAAGTACGGGTCTTAATAATGGGAAGTTTTGTTTGATGAAGTGGTAGTAGTAGTTGTACAAGCCGTCCCCAAACATTAACTCGGGACTGAAATCTGCGAAATTTCGGGAATATTCAAGGTATTTTAAGGCATTTTTGGCAGCTAACGTAGCACGTGTCCAATTCTTACGTTCCGCATGTAAGCGGCCTTTAAAACCATATGCTGCTGCCATGAAAAAGGCTGCTTCAGGGTTCTCTGTTTCATCCCAAATCTTTTCCGCCTTATCGATGCTGCTGTCCATGTACTCGATCAAGCGTTCATCGTAGACTTCATTGCCAGTATTGGGCACAATTTTCCACCATTGCATGAGTCCTAAAAGGAAGTCGGGCAGTGGATGATTCGGATATTTAACTTTCAGGTAATTGAATTCGCGTTCGGCCTCAGGAAAATGGAAATTGTACATTTGGTTGATAGCCGTGGTGGCTTCAATTTGTACTTCGGAGGTGAGTAGGAGCATGCCTTTTGAGCGCTCTTTTTCGGCTTCTTCTGTTAACTTCCACCATTGGCCTTCCGCTTGAAAGGCCAATGGTAGTGTTAACAAGAATAAAATAAGTATCCTAAGATGAGATTTCAATTGCATCTCCGTTTTGGTTTAAGAATTTAAATTCTGTAATGCCAAACGAGGAGTCTTCCATGATGGAAATCCAGGTTTTGTATTTGAAAAACCAATTCATTCGAATGGATGGGAGTCCTTTCGTGAAATATGCATGCAAGAATGGATGAACCAATAAGGTTAATTTCCGTTCATTTTGCTTCAACACCAAATGTTCCACATGTTGTGCTACAACCTCCGATACGGCAATACTTGCTGTAATCGTACCTGTGCCACCGCAACTTGGACATGTTTCATGCGTTGAAACGTTCATCTCGGGGCGAACGCGTTGACGCGTAATTTGCATCAAGCCAAACTTCGTTAACGGAAGAATGGTATATTTCGAACGGTCACCGCGCATCTCATCGCGCATGATATCTTGAATCAATTTGCGATTTTCCGCCTTCTTCATATCGATGAAGTCGATCACAATGATTCCGCCCATATCACGTAAACGTAATTGACGTGCAATTTCTTTGGCAGCTTCGCGGTTGACACTCAAAGCCGTAGCTTCTTGATCTTCTTCCGAGTTCGATTTATTACCTGAGTTGACGTCAATAACGTGCAAAGCCTCTGTATGTTCGACGATCAAATAGCCACCACCGGGTAAGGATACCGAGCGGCCAAAAAGCATTTTCAATTGCTTTTCGATGCCAACTTGTTCAAACAACTTTGTTTTGCCTGTGTGAAGCTTAACAATCTTTTCTTTTTCTGGAGCGACGTTGTGAACATAGTCTTTCGCTTCGTTATAAAGGTCTTGGCTATCGACGATGACATTGTCAAAATCGTTGTTTAATAAATCGCGCAACATGGATGTCGCCCGACTCATTTCTCCGATGATTCGTTCGGTAGGTTTAGCATCAACTAATTTTTTGATGCCTTCTTCCCATTTCGCGATGGACTCTTTCAAGTCACGCTCCATTTCTTCCACCGCTTTTCCTTCAGCCACGGTGCGAACAATCACCCCATAATTTTTGGGTTTGATTGACGTCATCAATTTTTGAAGGCGGTTGCGTTCTGCTTTTGACGTAATTTTCTTTGAGATATTGACACCGTTTGAGAACGGAACCAATACCAAAAAGCGTCCAGCTATGGATATATCGCAAGAAAGGCGTGGACCTTTCGTTGAGATAGGCTCTTTGACAACTTGCACGAGTGCTAATTGTCCACGAGTCAGTACTTTATCGATTTTGCCTAATTTGTCAATTTCGGACTCCAGTTTGTAATTCTCCAACTTGATGGTCTTGCCTTTTTTGGTTAAGACATCGCGGGTGAATTTTTGAAGCGTATGTAAATTAGGACCTAGGTCATGGTAATGCAAGAATGCATCTTTTTCATAACCAATATCAATAAATGCGGCGTTTAATCCAGAAACCAATTTTTTAATCGTACCCAAGTAAATATCTCCAACAGAGAATTGTGGTTCCGATTGTTCAATGTGGTATTCTACGATCCTTTTGTCTTGCAAAAGGGCTATTCTATCACCCTTGGGTGTAGAATTAATGATTAATTCATTACTCACAATGTTGACAAGAAGAATGTTTTATAAGGGCGTTTGCCCGAATATTTAATATACAGGAAATTAAACGCCAAAAACAGGCTATTTATTGTTAGATAAAATGCCTGTTCTTGGGTTTTGCTAACAATCTCAAAATGAAACTGTAAACCTTATATTATTTCTTCTTATGACGATTCTTACGAAGACGTTTTTTTCTTTTGTGTGTTGAAATCTTGTGACGTTTTCTTTTCTTTCCGCAAGGCATAGCTTTGAGCGTTTAAGTTTTTAATAATTTACCAAGCTGACTTTCAGCTTTCTATTGTTGTGAAGACGCGTAAATCGCATCTCTACAGTATTTAATGCTGCATTTCTGCAAGCAATTCGTTTGCGGCTTTTTTCTCCTCAGCATCTTTACTTTCGTTCAGAACGCGCTTTAGAATCTTTTTAGCCTCTTCTTTTTTATCTAACTGGGCCAAACAAAATCCGAGGTTTAAGGCGGCTTTATAATTGTTCGGTTCCAGCTTCAATATCTGGGTGAATCGTTCTTGGCCTTTGCCAAATTGATTCGATTTAATGGCTAATATACCTAAATTGAATATCGCCGGCACGAAAGTCGGCTCCTGTTCAATCACTTCCCTTAAAAGGCTAATGCCTTTCATCGGTGTAGGTGTATCTACATAAGTCATCGCCATATTCGTCTTAACCATCAGGTTATTCGGATCTAACGATAACGCTTTTTCAAAGTAACTACGCGCTTTTTCACCCAGGATTTGACCCTTTTTAGCGTTGATTGCGTAGGTTTGTGCCTCAAAAAACAATTGGCCTGCACGTAAAATATGCGTCAATGTCGCATGTTTATTTGCATATTCCGCTGCGTAATAAGCAGCACTATCGTATTTGTCAGCGCCAATAAAAGCAGTGGCCAATTTCTCCAAAGCGGATACTTCTTGTGCCTCAGTTTTGGCTTGTTGCAGGATTACTTTTAATGCTGCAATTTGTTTTTGCTGTTCCGGTGTTAAGGGAGTAGCATGGCTTGATTCAGACTCCGCGGGTGCTGCTTCTTTCGCTGCAGCGTCGCGGTTAGCCCCTCCTGCCACGGAGTTTTCGGTTTTATTGCTCACATTTCCCTTGGGTAATTGGAAAATGAGGGCTACTAATCCAAGGCCAACACATAAAATGATCGCAAGCGTTTTATTCATTTTATTGACCTATTTGCTTAATCAAATTGAATTAAGCCTTCGCAGGGTCAGTGCTTGTTTTAACTTGTTCTATAAACACTTTGGCAGGCTTAAAGCTCGGCACATAGTGCTCATCAATGGTAATGGACGTGTTTTTCGAAATATTACGCGCGATTTTCTTCGCTCTTTTCTTATTGATAAAACTTCCGAATCCACGAACATAAATATTTTCTTGTTTCGCTAGGTTATCCTTTACTACTTCAAAAAAGTTTTCTAACGTTTCAGATACATCTTTTTTATCTATCCCTGTTTTGCTGGAAATCTCAGCAATTACATCTGCCTTAGTCACGGTAATGAGTCTTTATTAATTCGTTGATTCTATTTCAATCCCCCTTGCTTTCAAAAGGGACACAAAAGTAAGGTTTTTCTTTAAAAGGGGCAAATGAAAAAGCGATATTTATTTTTTTGCTTTTAGGTAGCCCATTATCTTTGATGCTTTCATGAAGAAATCTTCGCAACACCCCTTTGCTGAAACCTTGATAAGCTGGTATAAAGACCATGCCCGTGATTTGCCTTGGCGTAGAACAAATGATCCGTATGTGATTTGGTTGTCGGAGATCATCCTCCAACAAACGCGCATTGCGCAAGGATTGCCTTATTTCTATAAGTTGACGGAGGCTTTTCCTACCGTATACGATTTAGCTGCGGCGGATGAAACAACTTTATTCCGCCTTTGGCAAGGCTTAGGCTACTACAGTAGGGCACGAAATTTGCATAAAACGGCCAAAAGTATTGTTGATTCGCATGCCGGAAAATTTCCCAATAAATATATTGAATTAATTAAGCTACCCGGCGTGGGTCCTTACACGGCAGCTGCGATTGCTTCATTTGCCTTCGGGGAAGCAAGTCCCGTTGTCGATGGGAACGTTTATCGGATTTTAGCCCGCTATTTTGGGATTGAAACCGATATTCTGCATGCTTCTGCCCGCAAGGAGTTTACGGCATTGGCACAAGAATTAATTCCAAGCTCGGATCCAGCCCGATTCAATCAGGCAATTATGGAGTTTGGTTCTTTGCAATGTAGCCCGAGTCCCGATTGTGGAAGTTGTCCACTGCTAACTTCCTGTTTTGCTTACCGCGAAGGACGAGTCAGCCAATTGCCCGTTAAGTCGAAAGCGAAACCACAACGCATTCGCCATTTTCAATATTTCATTATTGAGCAGGCAGGGAAAGTTCTGGTGCATCAGCGGCAAGCGAAAGATATTTGGCAGGGATTGTGGGAGTTCTTCTGTGCGGAATCTGCCGACCTACACGACACGATTAATTTATATCCTTTTTTGTCACCACTCATGGAACATGCTGTCGCTTTGCAAGCACCAGGTATCCATGTATTAAGTCATCAGAAAATCATTTCAGCGGCGTGGTTGGTGCAATTGCCTGCCGATTTCACCTTTGAAAAACCGGCAGATTATCAATGGATTTTGTCATCCGAATTCGAGCAATTGGGCAAACCGGTGTTGTTATTAAATCTGATTACTGATAATATTGCATTGAAGGAATTATTGGAAGGCTAGATGATGTACATTTGGCTGTTCAATTACCTAACCTTTAAACAATACAATTATGGCAGGCGTAAACAAAGTGATTTTATTAGGCAATTTAGGCGGAGATCCTGAAGTGCGAGCATTACCTAATGGGGTGAAAGTGGCGAATATCAATATCGCAACATCGGAAGCTTATACGGGGAAAGATGGCCAACGTGTCGAGCAAACCGAATGGCATCGTGTTGAATTATGGGATAATTTGGCCAACATCGCCGAGCAATATTTGCGGAAAGGCAATCAAGTATATATCGAAGGAAAAATTCGTTCAGAAGAGTGGCAAGATAAGACAGGTGCTACCGTGCGTGGTTATCGTATTCGTGCGACAAACATGAATTTGATTGGAGGCCGTAATGAAAAAGGGGCTGATGCACCTGAGCGCCCAAAGCCTGAAGCGGTAAATTTAAATGCCCCTGCGGCGAATGTTAACCCTTTTCCTACGGTAATGCAGGAGGAAGGCGATGATTTGCCATTTTAAATTTTCAATAAGAAGAGGGAATATAGGATGACTCTATTCCCTTTTTCTTAAATTTGTGCGTACTGTGCACATTAAATTATGGAGGCTGACCCCTTTCCAAGACATTTACTTAGTTTCATTGATCCCAACCTACCCTTAAGTTCGGTGTTTTTCATCGGGGTCATTTTGATTGCTTTGCTTTTTCTTTCTGCCCTGTTGGCAGGTTCAGAAGTTGCCTTCTTTTCCTTGAATGCGGATCAGCGCGCGGCCCTACGTGATAGCGACAATCCTGCGGAGCAGGCGGTGAGCCGGCTATTAGATAAGCCTCAGCAACTTCTTGCGACCTTATTAATTGCAATCAATTTCGTTAATATCATTTTTATTACGCTGTCGAACTATTTGACTGAAATGATTTTAGGCCCTCAATCGGTAGGGACTTTACTCGTGACTTTATTCTTATTATTTGGTGTCACTTTTATCATCACGTTTTTCGGTGAGTTAATTCCTAAAGTTTGGGCGCAGCAAAATAATATTCGATTTGCTACGTTATCTGCTACCCTGATTCAATTTTTCACCTTGATTTTTACACCGTTATCAAAATCCTTATTGGCCATATCCAACTTGATTGAAAAACGGATCGAAAAGAAATCTTACACGTTGACGGCGCACGAATTGAATCACGCGTTGGAGATAACGACCGACGAGAATACAACCGAACAGGAAAAGGATATTTTGCGCGGCATCTTGAATTTTGGCAATACGTCGGTTAAATCTGTTATGAAAGCCCGACGTGATATTGTCGCCTTTGATACGGAAATGGACTTCCATGAATTGATGGATAAGATCAATAAAAATGGCTATTCACGTGTGCCTGTTTTCAACGAAACCATTGATAAAATTGAAGGTATTTTGTACATCAAAGATTTATTGGTTCATGTAGAGGAAGACGAGAAATTTGATTGGATTTCATTATTGCATCAACCGTTTTTTGTGCCAGAAAACAAGAAAATTGATGACTTACTTTACGATTTTCAAGAGAAGCGGGTGCACATGGCGGTCGTCGTGAACGAATATGGGGAGACGGAAGGACTCGTGACCATGGAGGATATTATCGAGGAGATTGTTGGGGAAATCAACGACGAATTCGATGATGAATCTGCTGATTATAAGCGTATAGACGAACAAAATTATTTGTTTGAGGCGAAAACATCCTTGAACGATTTTTGTCGGGTATTCGATTTAGATGTCGTTTATTTTGAAAAAGCGAAAGGGGAAAGTGAAACCTTGGGCGGTTTAATGATTGAATTATTTGGTCGAATCCCAAATTCCGGAGAGGAAATGATCTGGGAGGACTTTGTATTTAAGATTCAATCTGTGGATGCCCGAAGGGTAAAAAAAGTTAAGGTTACAAATAAGAAGAATGACATTCCCGTTGCAGAAAATGATGTTTAACTACAAGGCATATTTGTCTATTTTACTTATCGGGATTAGCGTTTCGGCATGTTTTACGGTGCTGCCTGAACCGCCAGATCCGACGCAGGGGGAATCTTCCTTTGAGAATGCCGTTGATCGAGGGGCTTTAGATAATCCTAGGATCATGGAGGCGTCGGGGATAGGGGCAAGCCGAAAAAATCCGGGATACTTTTGGGTGACAAACGATTCGGATGTTCAGGGTCCTATGTTGTATTTGATTGATTCCTTAGGGAAAGGCAAAAAGGAATATTTATTGAGTGGAGCAACTCACCGGGATTGGGAAGATTTGACCGTGGTGAATGAATCTGATGGTTCGGCAACGGTTTATGTGGCTGATTTCGGCGATAATTTTCAAGACAATCCTAATTATGCCATTTATTGGTTTAAAGATTTAGCGATTACTTCAAATCCTTACACGGTTTTAACGGATATTAATAAACTAAGCTTTCGGTTGCCGGATGGCTTTCGCGATATGGAAACGCTATTAATCGATCAAAAATCGAAAGATATATTTGTGATAACGAAGCGTGAAAATAGTAAGCGTTTATATAAAATACCTGCGGCGAAGGTTTTAAACGGCGCAAGCGTAACAGCGGAATATGTGCAAGATTTAACGTTCTCTACTCCTTTTTCAAGTGATGCTAAAATCCAACAGGCTTATTTCTTAACGGGAGGATGTGTTTCTCCGGATAATACGGAAATATTGATTCGTAATTACATCGGTATCTATTATTGGAAACGCAAAACAGGGGAAAGTATTCCAGAGGCGCTTCTTCGTCCTGCGAAGGCGGTACCGTATTTGTTAGAGCCTCAAGGAGAAGGGGTAACGTTCTCTTTAGACGGTTCAGGGTATTATACCCTTTCTGAATCACCTGATTTAGTCCCTGCTCACCTATATTATTACAAGAAAAAGTGAGAAATCGGAGCCGCATACATGTATTTTTGATGGGCTTGCTTGTTTGGGCATGCCAATCTTTTTATATCGGCGATTCTGAACAAGCTCAAACGCATTTTTCGAATCCGAAGGATGTAGGGGTCTTGGCTAATATTGAAATCGATGAAGCCTCTGGCATGGTTGCCTCGCTTCGAAATCCAGGTAACTTTTGGGTAATCAACGATTCGAAGGATTTGAATCGTATGTTTTTAGTCAGTGAGTCTGGCCAAGGTAAGGCAGAATTTAGCTTACTGGGATTACACAATCGCGACTGGGAAGCCATGGGGCGCTGGCAAAATCGAACAGGCCAAACCTATTTGTATGTCGCTGATATCGGGGACAATTTGGCCCAGAATGCTACGTATCAAGTTCATCGGTTCTTGGAGCCTTCGTTGAAATTAACAGATCCTTTACGCAGAGTTATTAAGCATACGCAAAGTTTAGCATTTACGTTGCCTGATGGGTCTCGGGATATGGAGTGTATGCTGATTGATCAGATTAGCGGTGACCTCTATTTTATCTCCAAACGAGAAGATCACAAGCGTTTATATCGTTTGCCGGCGGAAGCATTTGCATCTAAAGGTATACAGAAAGCTCAGTACGTGCAGGAGTTGAACTTCTCTGTTCCTTCGTCTGATCTTAGCCTGCTCAAGCAGTTGTATTTCATTACTGACGGGAATGTGGCTTCTTCGAACGAAGAAATCATTATCCGTAATTATTTGGAAATCTATTACTGGAAAAAGCAAAAACACGAAAGCATTGCGGATGTACTTCGTCGGAAGCCGCGCGTTGTTCCTAGCATCCTTGAACCACAAGGAGAGGCTTTGGCTTTTGACGGCATGAATCAAGGCTATGCCACGATCTCGGAGATTGCAAATTTATCTAGTCCCGCGCACTTGTATTATACCGCTAAGCGATAATCATAAGTTTTGCGAAACTTAATAGCAAGGTTTTTTCCCCTACGCCTTGTTCGAATAAAATGTGTGCTTTACGCTCTGCTCCATTGACCTCCAACTTCTGAATCGTCCCAAATCCAAACTTTTGATGTTCTACCCGCTGGCCTGCAGCTAAACTCAGGGCGTCCGATTGCACAAAATTCGCCGAAGGAACATGTTGGTAATTTGTATTCTGCTTCGGTTTCTGAATTAATTGAGCGGCGCTTGCGCTGGTGGATTTCTCCACAAAACCCGTTTTTTGAACAGGTCTAAAATTAGAGGTATCCTTCTTTCCGGGCGTTTTCGCCATTTTCAGGTAGGTGCTGTCGAGTTCATCGATGAACCGACTCGGCTCACAACTTTTTAAGCGGCCAAATTGATAACGGGATTCTGCATAAGAAATCATCAATTTTTTCTCCGCCCGCGTGATGGCAACGTAGAACAAGCGGCGCTCCTCTTCGAGGTCCGCTTGACTTTGTAACATCATTTGACTTGGAAATAAATCTTCCTCTAACCCCACTAAAAACACATGCTTGAACTCTAATCCTTTAGCCGAGTGAACCGTCATCAAGGTTACTTTGTCTTTGTCGTTAGGGTCTTCTGTTGTATCCGCATTTGTGAGCAGGGAAACCGACTGCAAGAAAGTTGACAAAGATTTATCCTCGTTTTCTTCTGAATCCACGAATTGCTTGATGGCGTTCAGTAATTCTTGTACGTTTTGGTAGCGCGCTAAGCCTTCAACGGTTTTGTCTTCATATAATTCACGAACCAATCCGGATGTTTTAGCCACATGACTCGCTACTTCATAAGCATCTTTTTGTTCCACCTCGACCATCAATTTGTATGACTTGATCAAGTCGGCGAATTGTTCGATCGGTGCCGTGCCGCGCACGCCTTGGAACTGATTGATGTTTGCTACGACATCCCAAACCGTTGAGCTTTGTTCAGCGGCAGTTAAGGAAATTTTGGCGATGGTTGTATCTCCAATCCCCCGTTTAGGTAAATTAATGATCCGCTTGAACGCTTCTTCATCTTGCTGGTTAACTACAAAACGTAAATAACCTAAGACATCCTTGATTTCCTTCCGTTGGTAGAATGATAAGCCACCGATAATCCGATACTTGATATTTAAGCGACGTAAGGATTCCTCAAATGAACGCGATTGTGCATTGGTACGATACAGAATGGCAAAGTCGGAGAAGCGCAATCCTTCTTTTTGACAGGTTTCAAAGATGTTGGAAGCAATGATTCGTCCTTCTTCGTTGTCACTTCCGGCGCGAATGATTTCAATTTGATCGCCATCTTCATTGGAGGTAAAGACGTCTTTCTTTAATTGGTTTTTATTTCGTGCGATGACCGAGTTCGCCACAGCCACAATGGCTTTGGTCGAGCGGTAATTTTCCTCCAGTTTAATCGTAGTTAAATCGGGGTAATCACGCTCGAAATTGAGGATATTTTGGATGTCGGCCCCGCGGAAGGCATAAATACTTTGCGCATCGTCACCTACGACACAGATGTTTTGATGAACGGCGGAAAGTTTTTTGGTGATGAGGTATTGTGAGACGTTGGTATCTTGAAACTCATCGACCATCACATGCTTGAATTTGTGTTGGTATTTGTGCAACACATCCAAATGATCACGGAAAAGGATATTGGTTTGAAAAAGCAAATCATCAAAATCCATGGCATTTGCTTGAAAACAGCGCGTACAATATAATTTATAGAGCTGTCCCATCATCGGGATTTTGGCGTACCGATCTTCTTGTTCTAAAACGGGGCTGTTAATGTATTGTTCGGGGCCAATGAGTCTGTTTTTCGCATTGGAGATTCGGTTCAAGACCAAGTTGACTTTATAAATTTTGTCATCTAGATTTTGCTCTTTGATGAGCGTCCGGATGAGTGATTTGGCGTCGTCGGTGTCGTAAATGGAAAAGTTGGAGGTATAGCCTAAGCGTTCCCCTTCAAAACGTAGTATTTTGGCAAACACGGAGTGGAAAGTTCCCATCCAGATGTTTTTGGCTTGTGTTCCGATGACGCTTTCAATCCGATGGCGCATTTCGCCGGCGGCTTTGTTTGTAAAGGTTAAAAGCAGAATACTGAATGGATCTACACCCTTGTCGATTAAATGGGCTGTTCGGAAAGTCAGCACGCGGGTTTTTCCCGAGCCGGCACCGGCAATGATCATTAGGGGACCATCGATGTGTTCGACTGCTTGTCGTTGGGGCTCATTCAGACCTGCCAGGTAATCCATATAAAATTAGTTAAAGTCCATTCGGGGGAGCAAAAATAGGAAATTTTGACGGGTAATTCGATGTGTAAATTGATAAAAAAAGGCGCAGAAAATCCGCGCCCTTTTACCCTTAATCTTTCACTTGTTGATGTACCTATTGGACAGCGACTAAATCGCGTTTTACTTCCGTTAGGATGTTAAATGTTTTGGTTTGAATGACTTGTTTTTTGGCATTTAGGATTTCCATTTTATACTTTCCATCCGAGAGGCTTGCGAAGTTGTACAACTTCTTGCTTGCGATAACTTCTTGGTGGATGATATTATGGTCTGCATCGTAAATGATGACTACAAGTTTCGAATTCGGTTCAGCGCTAACCAGGAATTTCATTCTTCCTACTTGGTTGATGCTGACAGGTAAGCTTAATCCGGCTGCCATTGCGTGGGAAGTCATGGACATGCTCGTTGCAAAGAAGGCAAGAGCCATTGCATGGATGATGTACTTTTTCATAAGCTATTGATTTTAAAATGCTTAGGCGGAATTATTTCCGTTTGTTGACCCAAAACTAGGCTTTCTGTATTAGCTACAAATTAAATCCATGTGAAATTTAACTTTTTCAAGAAAGTTCTTCTTAAAAAAATTCTAATTCACGGAATAGTGCCATAATAAGTCTAGGATTGTTGCAATTGCAAAAGAATTGTGCCCTGGAAATGGCTGTATTATCTAATTGTTAATTAATGTCCTTTTGTTTTAACCGTTTGGTAATCTTTCGTTAATGCGACCTTAATCAACACGGTTTTTCTTTCGGGTAGTTTTGCATCGTAAAATTCACCAGTATTAAAAATCGCATGAAATCCATTTACGCATTTATTTTATTATTTGTTTCAACAATTACATTAGCTCAAGAGGGTGGAACCATTCGGGGTACGATTAAAGATGTTAAGACAAAAGAGGACATTATTGGAGCTACTATTTTGGTTCAAGGTGCCAACAAAGGCGCAGCCACAGACATTAACGGTTTTTTCTCTTTCGGCAAATTGCCAGTTGGTACTTATTCGTTAAAAGTTTCATTTGTTGGCTATGAGTCTAAAATCTATGAAGGTGTTAAAGTCGCAGCCAATCAAGTAACGGAACTTAATCTTTCCTTAGCTGAAGAGTCGGCAACTTTAGCTGAAGTTAAAGTAGTAGCTCAGAAATTAACCAATACCGAGCAATCGGTGATATCGGAAATTAAGGCGGCTCAGTTAGTCGTTTCGGGTATTTCTGCTGCGCAAATCACAAAAACATTGGATCGTACAGCTGCTGAAGTTGTGAAGCGTGTTCCGGGTGTCACGATTTTCGGCGAGCGTTTCATCAACATTCGCGGTTTAAATGAGCGTTACAATACGGTTCAATTGAACAACGCATTTGCTCCTTCGATGGAAACGGATGTTCGTTCGTTCTCATTTGATATCATTCCTGCTGGTCAAATCGACCGAATCTTAGTATTTAAATCTCCATCCGCAGAAATTCCTGGAGAATTCGCAGGTGGTGTTGTGAAAATTTTCACGAAGTCAATTCCGGAAAATAACTTCCTAACACTTGATATTTCAAGCGCATACCGTGAAGGAACTACGGGTTCTGCTTTTTTTGCAACGAAAAATGCAAACATGGCTTGGACAGGTTTTGATCAAGGCTATTTTGATTTACCTAAATCATTTCCTACGAATCGTACAGCTTTGATAAATTCTGGTGCTGCTGGAATTGATGCGATTGGTGCTTCATTGAAAAATAATTGGGTGCCGGTAGAATCTAATGCAATGCCTGACATGCGGGCATCCTTAGCTGGCGGACTAAAATTTGATTTGGGTTCCCTTCGTATTGGTAATGTAACGGCGGTCAACTATTCTAATA